>NZ_JBHJZS010000004.1:0-144588 GCF_042271185.1 Microbacterium sp. NPDC055910 | reverse complement strand
CGCCGAGACCGTGGGGTTCACCCGCTGTCTCGGCGCGCCGTTGCAGTCTCGCGGTCTTCGGGGCTCGCGGTCGGGGGTTCGCGGTGGGCGGACGCACCGGGCCGCCCCCGCGCAGCCGACGTTCGGCCACCGCCCGTAGGATCGGAGGCATGGCTGGATTCTGGGGCAAACGCAAGCGCGAGCAGGAAGAACTGCAGACCCACGACGCAGATCTCGCCCGTAAGGCGCGCACCGCCCTCGTCGCCGCCGACGAGCGGATCCGCGTCACGAGCGACGAGCTCGCGTTCGCCGAAGCCGAGCTCGGACCCGACTCGACGAAGGAGCTGCGCGAGGCGCTCACCGCCGTGAAAGAGCACCTCGGCGAGGCCTTCCACCTGCACCAGCTCAACCACGACGAGATCCCGGACACCCCCGAAGAGCTGCGCACGCGCAACGCGCGCATCGTCCAGCTGTGCGGGTGGGCCGAAGACCTGCTCGATGACCGTACCGAATCCCTCGCCGAGCGCATCGCCCGCGCACGTCGCGCTCCCGAGATCATCGCGAAGGTGCGATCGGATGCCGCACACCTGCGCGCGCGCATCCCCGCAGCCCGCGACACGGTCTCCCGGCTCGCCGCGCGCTACGCTCCCGAGGCGCTCGCGCAGGTCGAGTCCAACCCCGCCGAAGCCGACCAGCTGCTCGTCTTCGCCGAGCACAGCGCCGGCGTCGCGGAGCGTCGACGCGAAGCAGGACAGCGTGAGCAGGCGAACCTCGCCCTCGAGGCCTCGACCGAGTCGGTGCGCCGCGCGGCGACGCTGCTCGATGCCGTCGAGACGTTCGAGGTCGAGGCACTGCGCGCCGAGTCGACGCTCGCCGCGATCGTCGAGGACTCCCGCGAAGACATCGTCGTCGCGCTCAAGGAGCCCCGCTCCCCCGGCGTCTCCGCCGCGATCAACGACCTCCAGGCCGCGCTCGCGGCGCTTCCCGCCGCGGGGGTCAACACCGACCCGTTCACGCAGCTCACGCGCCTGCGCGCCGCGAACGAGGGGCTGGATGCCGCCATCGCGACGGCGCGCGAGCGCGCTGCCCGCCCCATCCCACCGCTCGAGCACGTGCGGCACAGCATCGACGACTCCGACCGGCAGCTCGCCGTCGCCCGCGACGTCATCGCCGGTCACCGCGGCTGGATCGGCGCGGACGCGCGCACGCGCCTCGCCGAGGCCGAGCGCGTGCGGGTCGATCTCGACCGCTACCTGGGCACCTCGGCATCCGTCGTCACGCAGATCGACGAAGACCACCGCGAGCAGGCGATGGCGATGGCGCGCCGGGTGGCGTTCCTCGCCGGCGAAGCCCTGCAGCTCGCCCAGCGCGACATCGACGCGGCCCGCCCGCAGCAGGACCAGTGGGGCGGGAACTGGGGCGGTGGTCGCCGCGGCGGCGACGGGGGAAACGGCGTCATGGGCGGCATCCTCGGCGGCCTCGTGATCGGCAGCCTGCTCGACGGCATGTTCGACTGACCACCTCAGGCGGTTCGGGGCGCGTTCCTGGCGCGACACCCCGAGCACGACGGCGCGTCGCGATCGAAATCCGCCCCGAACCCGCCGGGCAGCGACCCCACGACACAGCGGATGCCGCGAGCCTGAGCCCGCGGCATCCGTGCGATCAGGTCGGTGCTACGACGCGACGGCCTCGGGCGAGGCCTGCGTCGCCAGCGAGATGACGCCGTAGTCCCAGCCCTTGCGGCGGTAGACGACGCTCGGGTGGTCGGTGCGCACGTCGATGAACAGGAAGAAGTCGTGCCCGACGAGCTCCATGCGGTCGACGGCGTCTTCGACGGTCATCCACTCGGGGGCGAACTCCTTCGTGCGGATGACGACGGGCGTGTAGTCCTCGTCGTCCTCCGCCCCCGCGAGGACCGGCACTTCACCGGTCGCGACCGCGCGCAGCGCTTCGACCGACGCCGGCTGGATGTCCACGCCCTGCAGCGATCCGCTCTCTTTGTCGAGCTTCGCACCGCGGGGGTGCTTGCGCGCGTCGATGCGCTTGTCCTTCGCGCGCCGCAGCTGCTCGGTGAGCTTGTCGACCGCCATGTCCAGCGCCGCGAACTTGTCGCCGTCGACGGCCTCGGCGCGGACGATGGGTCCTTTGCCGGTCACCGTGAGCTCGACCGTCTCGTCTTCGACACGGCCGTTGTGATAAGCGCGGTGCGTGACCTTGACGTCGAGTCGCTGCGCTTTCGGAGCGAGGTTCTCGATGCGGACGGCCTTCTCGTCGACCACGCCGCGGAAGCGATCCGAAATGCTCACTCCCACGCCGGCGATGTTGGTTTCCATCCTTGACCTCCTTGTTCCGGTCCGCCCGGTCAAGGGCGGACCATCAGTCGCCTTGTCCTCCCCACGCTATCGGCGCGGACCATGCCGTGTCACGCACGGCTTTCCCCTGTCAGCGAACGCCGCGGCGTGGCGGCGATCGTGACCGCCCCGAGAACGTCGGCCCCGGCCTCGCGCAGCGCCCGCGCAGCCTCGGCGAGCGTCGCACCGGTCGTCACGACATCGTCGAGCACAACGACGCGACGGGATGCCGCACCCCGCGCGATCACACTCCCCGCGACGTTGCGGCGCCGCTCGACCTCGTCGAGACCACGCTGGTCCGCCGGCTGCCGCACGAGCCGCAGGCGCCGCTCGACGCGCAGCCCCGCCCGCCGGGCGACGAGCTCGGCGACGTGATAGCCGCGGCGGCGGAACGACGCCCGCGAGGTCGGCACCGGCACGACGACGGCGGCCGCTCCGAAACCCCCGTCGATCGCCGCCCGCAGTGCGGGCGCCAGGGGCCGGGCGAGACCCGTGCGCCCCTCCTCCTTGAGCGCGCGCAGCACGCGCGCCGCGACACCGTCGAACGGCAGGCCGCTGCAGACATCGAGACCGGCGACGGTCCGGTGCTCGACGGCGGGCGCCAGCAGCCCGACGCACTGCTCGCACAGCGCGACATCGGGCACGCCGCATCCCGCGCAGTCGACGGGCAGCACGAAGGTGAGGGCATCGGCGAGCGCGCGCCGGACGGGCGATGACGGGTCCACGGCGCCGAGCATCGCAGCATCCGTTCGCACCGGCTGCCGCGCGGCCGCGTCCGGTGCACAGTCCGGCCCCGCCCGCGACTGGGGAGGGACCGTCTATTCGGGCGTGCCCTGCTGTGTCGCGAGCACGAGCACGCCCGCGCCGCTCTCCTGCCAGTTCGGACCCCGTCGCGTGTAGAGGAAGCCGTCGGCTCCGCGCAGTCGCGTCGAGGCGAGCGTGCTGCCGGTCGCGATCGAGACGGCTTCGGAGGGAGCCGTGACCGATGTGCCGGGCCCGCCGACGGGCTGTGTGAGCACGCTCGCCGTCTCGCCGCCACCCGCGAGCGCTCCGAGTGTCGTCTCGTCGAGCCACGCCAGCGCGCGCCCGTCGTCGCCGGCGATTCCGAGCACAATGGGCGCGCCGAGACCCGTCGGCACGCCGGCGTCGCCGCGCAGCACGCCCGAGACCCACACGGCGGTGCGGCCGCCGGCGGTCACGAGCCCCGCGATGCGTGCGCCGTCGCGCGACATCGCCATCGCCGAGATCTCGGTCGTCTCGGGCCAGGCTTCGGTGACGTCGACGACGGTGCCGTCGGGCAGCTGGGCGCGCACGGCGTGCGGGGTGTCGCGCGGGACGCTCCAGATGATCCCGAACGGGTCGACCGACGGCTCGACGAGCCGGGGCCGGTCATCGACGAGACTCGCCTCGCCCCCCGCGGGGACGCGCCATACCGAGCCGTCGGTGCGCTGCACGGCGGCGAGGTCGCGGTCGCCGGTGACCTGCACGGCGGTCGCGTCGACGTCGGCGATGGTGCCGGACAGGCCCGGGATCGGCAGCAGCTCGTCTCCCGACAGGAATCCGAAACCCGCCTCGGTCTTGACCAGGGCGGGCCCCGACACCGCCGTACGGCGCACCGGCACCGGCTCGGCGCTGAGCACCGTCGTGCCGACGACCATCTCGACCTGCGTGATGTTGGCCGTTCGGAGGCTCTCCTTGAGCTGCGTCTGCATGCGGTCGCGCGTCTCCTGATCGAGCGCGAGCGCGTCTTCGGTGAGGCCGACCGTCGCCACACCGCCGGCCGCGACCGTGACCGACGGCACGGCCGACACGCCCTCGGGGAAGGCTGATCTGACGGATGCCGCGAGCCACTCGCTCTTCGGACGGTTCACCAGCGCCGCCACGATCCTCGAGGCGACGCGCGAGCGGGGGAACCAGCGCACGTCGGGCACGAGGTAGTTCCACGTCGTGTCGAAGTAGGCGAGCGAGTAGTCGTTGAAGATCGAGGTGAACAGCGATCGGTCGAGCACGATGCCGTCGGGCGCTTCGGCGATGCGCCACTCGCCGTCGTCCTGCTGTGCGAGTTCGAACGTCAGTGTCGTCGGGCCCTCTTCGACGCGCTCGTACGATCCCTTCTCGTCGACGCGCGCGACCTGCGACACGAGCACCGAGACGGTGTCGTCGTCGAGCAGGCGCGTCTCGCGTGAGCCGAGCACGTCGATCGTGACGCCGGCGTTCGGATCCCACTCGCCGCGGAACTGCGGCGCGAGGAACTCCTGCGCGCGCGCCCAGTCGTCGGCGACCCCTGAGCCGGCGCGCAGGAAGCCGTCGACGATCTGCTCGGGCGTCGCCCCGGCCTGCGGCCGATCGGGGATGAGCGAGATGTCGGGCGGATCCACATCGCCGCCGCCCGCGAGACCCTCGTTGACGCCGCCGCCCGTGGGCAGACCGGTGCACGCCGACAGCGCGAGGGCGAGCACGGCCACCATCGCGACTGCCCACCGCCGGCGCGTCATCGTCTGCCCCCTGCCCCGGCGGCATCCGTTCCCGTCGTGTCGCGCAGCACCTCGATCGGCTGCGTGAGACCGAGGTCTTCCAGCGCCGCACCGACATCGTCGACGGGCTCGACGGGAAGGGGCGACGGTGCGGTGAGGCGTCCCTTGCGCCGGGGCAGCGTGAGCACGAAGTTCGTGCCGTTGCCGAGCTCCGACCAGACGGCGAGCTCTCCGCCGTGCAGTCGCGCGTCACCGAGGGCGATCGACAGCCCGAGCCCCGTGCCGCCGATCGTGCGCTTTCGCGACGGGTCGGCGCGCCAGAAGCGGTCGAACACGTGCTCGACCGATTCGGGGCTCATCCCCAGACCGTAGTCGCGCACGCCGAGAGCGACCGCGCCCCCGTCGCTGTCGACCGTGATGACGATGGGCCGCCCCTCGCCGTGCTCGATCGCGTTGCCCAGCAGGTTCCGCACGATACGGCGGATGCGGCGGGGATCCATGTCGACGAGCGTGTAGCCGCCGGGTGCCACGAGGCGCACATCGCTGCCGTGCTGCTCGGCCAGCTGCTCCATCGAGCCGATGACATCCTCGGCCAGGTGCGCGAGGCTCGTCGGCTCGAGCTCGAGCTGCACCGACCCGGCGTCGTAGCGGCTGATCTCGAGCAGGTCGGTCAGCAGCAGCTCGAAGCGCTGCACCTGCGCGTTGAGCAGCTCCGCCGCACGCGCCGTGGCGGGATCGAACTCGTCACGATGGTCGTTGATCATGTCGGCGGCCAGCCGGATCGTCGTGAGCGGCGTGCGCAGCTCGTGCGACACATCCGAGACGAACCGCTGCTGCACCAACGACAGGTCGGCGAGCTCCTTGATCTGCGACTCGATGCTGTCGGCCATCGCGTTGAACGAACGCCCGAGCGTCGCGAGCTCGTCTTCTCCGCGCACGGGCAGGCGCACATCGAGGCGTCCGGCGGCGAGCTTGGCGCTCGTCTCGGCCGCCTCGCCGATGGGTGTCGTGACCGAGCGCAGCACGAACCACGCGATGCCGCTGATGAGCAGCACGAGGGCGATGCCGACGCCCCACAGCGTGGCCTGCACGAACCCGAGCGTCTGCGCCGAGGCGCCGAGATCGTAGGCGAGATAGACGGCGTAGGGTCCGATGTCGGCGACGGGGATCGAGACCTGCTGCGCGACGACGATGCCGGGAACGACGGATCCGCCGATCTGCGGCAGCGCGACCGACTGCCACCACTGCTGACCGGAGTCCGCCTCGACGCGCTGGGCGAGCTCGGGAGTGATCGCCTGCTCGAACGAGGTTCCGACGGCGAGGTCCTGGGGCGCGATCTGCGAAGGCGCCGTGTCGATGCGGACGATGCGGATGCCGTCGCTCGCGGCCTGCGCCATGAGGTCCGTGCCGGTCGTGGAGAGCAGGTTCTGCAGCTGCGCCGCATCGCCGAGCACGGCGGAGTCGAGCGTCTCCTGTGCGGCCGTCGTCGCCCGGAGCGCGTCGGTGAGGATCTGATCCCGGCGCGAGTCGAACAGGTCGCGCTGAACCGAGATCGCCATCCACACGCAGGCCACGATGACGGCCAGCGCCGTCAGGGCGAGCGTCACGAGCACCGTCCGGAAGCGCAGCGACCGCCGCCACAGGCGCGCCACGTTGTCGGGCCACGCCCGCCAGCTGCGCCAATCCAGCACGGGGACGCGGACGATCCCGCCCGTGTCCACCGAGCTCATGTCCGCCTCAGGCGAGCGCGCCGGCGCGGTAGCCGACGCCGCGCACGGTCGTCACGATCTTCGGGTTGTCGGGATCCTTCTCGACCTTGGCGCGCAGACGCTGCACGTGCACGTTCACGAGGCGAGTGTCGGCCTTGTAGTGGTAGCCCCAGACCTGCTCGAGCAGCATCTCGCGTGAGAACACCTGCTGCGGCTTCGCGGCGAGCGCGACGAGCAGCTCGAACTCGAGCGGCGTGAGGGCGATGAGGTCGTCGCCGCGCCGCACTTCGTGGGCCGCGACGTCGACCGTGAGATCGCCGATGCGCAGCACCTCGCTCTCAGTCTGGGCGACGGGGCGCAGACGCGTGCGGATGCGCGCGACCAGCTCCTTCGGGTTGAACGGCTTGACGATGTAGTCGTCGGCGCCGGACTCGAGCCCCTTGACGACGTCAGCGGTATCGGTGCGGGCCGTGAGCATGATGATCGGGATGCCGGACTCGGCCCGCACACGCGTGCAGATCTCGATCCCGTCCATCCCGGGAAGCATGAGGTCGAGCAGGATGAGGTCGGGACGCTCGTCGCGCCACGTGTCGACGGCCTTCGCGCCGTCCGCGCAGAAGACGGTCTCGAAGCCCTCCGTGCGCAGCACGATCCCGATCATCTCGGCCAAGGCGGTGTCGTCGTCGACCACCAGGATGCGTGAAGTCATGACCCACTCGTCCTTTGCGTCCGCGGGGCGCCGATCCGGGAGCACCCATGCATTCCCACAGAGTAGTCGACACCGGCCGTACAGACGCCGAGCGCGTCGGCGGGGTGTGACACGATGGATCGACCCCGGCCCGCCGAGCCCTCAGGAGGATCAGCCGTGACCGCCTATCCGGCTTGGACGCCCGCATCCCGCCCGGGCATCGTGCCGCTGCATCCGCTCGGCTTCGGCACCATTCTGGGGCGATCCTTCGTCGCCCTGCGCCAGAACCCGCGCGTGCTGCTGGGCTTCGCGCTCGTCGTGCAGACCGTCGCCTTCGTCGTGATCCTCGTCGCGATCGGGCTCATCTCGTTCGCGTCCTTCTCGCGCCTGGACACGGTGCGCCCCGGCAGCGAGGAGTTCGAGGCGGTCCTCGCCGGCTCGATCGCCCTGACCGTCGTCGCGAGCTTCGTGCTCGGGCTGGCCGCGACCGCCCTGACCGTCATCGTGCAGGCGGTCGTCGTCGTCGAGGTCAGTCACGCCGTCGTCGCCGAGAAGCGCACGCTCGGTGCGCTCTGGCGTCAGGTGAAGCCCGTCGTGTGGCGCGTCATCGGGTGGTCGCTCATCATCGGAACCGCCGCGCTGCTGGCCATCGCCGTCCTCGCCGGTGTCGTCATCGCGGTCGGGTTCGTCGCGTGGCCCGTCGCGATCGTGCTGGGCATCCTGCTCGTCCTGGGTGCGATCCCGCTGTACTGGTGGCTCATGATCAAGCTGCTGCTCGTGCCGGCGGTCATCCTGATGGAGCGCGCCACGATCCGCGGTGCCGTGCGCCGCTCGTGGTCTCTCACGCGCGGGCGTTTCTGGCCCGCGCTGGGCGTCATCGTGCTCATCAGCGCCATCTTCGGTGTCGTCGGCCAGGTCGTGAGCCTGCCCTTCTCGTTCCTGTCGGCGGGGCTCGGCGTCATCATCTCTCCGACGGGTGAGAACGAGGCGACCTACGTCATCAGCATGATCGTCACGTTCCTGCTGACGTACGCCGTCGCGTTGCTCATCCAGTCGATCGCGCTCGTCGTGCAATCGACGGCGACGGCCCTCATCTACGTCGACTGCCGCATGCGGCACGAGGGTCTCGACCTCGACCTGCTCGAATACGTCGAGAAGCGAGATGCCGGTGCCACCGGTCTTCCCGACCCCTACGCCGCCCACATCGGCCGCGACATGCCGTCGCCGTACCTCACTCCCACGTACCCGGCCTACGCCGGCCAGCCGGGGTACGCGCCCCAGCCGGGCTACGCACCGCCGCCGGGGTACCCACCGCCGCCGGGGTACGCGCCCCAGCAGGGACACCCCACGCAGCAGGGGCACTCGCCGCAGCAGGGCT
The DNA here is from genome assembly GCF_042271185.1 of Microbacterium sp. NPDC055910. Lineage (NCBI taxonomy): Bacteria > Bacillati > Actinomycetota > Actinomycetes > Micrococcales > Microbacteriaceae > Microbacterium > Microbacterium sp. NPDC055910. Next base: position 136,009 of record NZ_JBHJZS010000004.1, on the reverse strand, counting down.
CCGCTCCGCAACAGGGCTACCCGGTGCCCCAGGGCCCGTCCGGCCCGCAGGGATACCCGGCACCCCCCTATCCGGCCGCGAATCAGCCGCCCTACGCGGCGCCGACGCCGCCCTACGCGACGCCGATGCCGCCCGACGCGTCGCCCGCGCAGCCGTCGCCCGCGCAGCCCTCGCACCCCGCGCAGCCCGCGGATGCCGCGGACGCGTCCCCCGCAGGTCCGGCGGCCTCCGCCCGGCCCCCCGCTCCTCCCGCAGCGCCGACGCAGTGGACGGCCCCCGGCGCCGCTCCGCCCGAGGCGGGCCGAGAGGCCCCGTGACGGTCGCCGCCACGCTGACCCGACTCGCCGACCTGCCCCTCATTCCCGACGGGGACGAGGCCCGCGAGTGGGCCGAGCGCGAGCTCGCCGATCCCGCCTACCGTGAGGCGGAGCCGACCTTCTTCGACCGCGCCGCACGCGCCGTCGCGCAGTTCATCGAACGGCTCTTCTCGACGCAGGTGAGCGGCGAGTGGGGCCTCGTGCTCGCGCTCATCGTGACGGGGATCGTCGTCCTCCTCATCGTCGTCGCCTTCCTCGTGTGGGGCATGCCGCGCTCGACCCGTCGTCTGCCTGCCGCCCGCGGCGTGCTCTTCGGCGAGACCGACGATCGTTCGGCGGCCGAACTGCGTGCGGCCGCGGCATCCCACGCATCGAAACAGGAATGGGATGCCGCGATCGTGCTGCGCTTCCGCGCTCTCGCGCGCGGCCTGCACGAGCGCGGTGTCGTCGAGACGCCGCCCGGAACGACGGTGCACGGGTTCGCGCGCGCCGCGTCCGCGGTGTTCCCCGCCTCGGCTGCGCCCCTCGAGGCGGCAGCGACGGCGTTCGACGATGTGCGGTACCTCCGCCGTCCCGGCACGCGCGACCTGTATGCCCGCGTCGCCGACGTCGACGACGCGCTCCGCGCCGCCCGCGCCCCGATCCCCGAGACCGCGGCGGCGAACGCGTGACGGCGGTCGAGGTGCGCGAGGGGACGCGACGTCGCCGCGTGGGGGCATGGGTCGTCATCGCCCTGATCATCCTCGTCGTCGGCGGCATCGGCGGCGCCATCGTCCAGCTCGGCGAGTGGACGCAGCGCGACGCGCTGGACCCCGACTCCGCGGGCATCCTCGGCACGCGTGCCGTCACCCAGCTGCTGCGCGCGCAGGGCGTCGACGTGATCGTCGCGCGTGATCGCGCCGAGGCCGCGTCGGCCCTGTCCGCTGCTGAGGCGACCCTCGTGCTCCCCGCCGCCCCCGCCCTGTCCGACGACGCCGTCGAGGAGCTCGGCGACGCCGCCACCGACCTCGTGCTGATCGAGCCGCGCTCGCGCGAGCTGCGCCTCTTCCTCGCCGGCTCCGCGACGGCGGGCTTCGCGTCGGGCGACGCCGTGGCCCCCGCGTGCGACCTCGCCGACGCCGAACGCGCCGGGCCGGTCGCGCCCGGCCGCGTCTTCTCCCCCGGCTCCGGCAGGACCGCCTGCTACCCGGCGGGCGAAGGCATGGGGCTGCTCGTCGGCACCGACGGCGATCGCCGCATCTCGGCCGTCGACGGCGAGACGCTGTTCACCAACGAGTACCTCGCCGACGCCGGCAACGCCGCGCTCGCTCTGAACCTCATGGGGCGGCATCCGCTCGTCGTCTGGTACGTGCCGAGCCTCGGCGACACGGATCTCGCCGCAACCGATCCGACGCTCGGCGAGCTCACTCCCCCGTGGGTCAGCCCCGCCATCGTCGTGCTCCTGGCCGCCGGGATCGCCGCCGCGATCTGGCGCGGACGCCGGTTCGGACCCCTCGTCGCGGAGCGGCTCCCGGTGACGGTGCGCGCGTCCGAGACGACCGAAGGACGCGGGCGGCTCTACGCCCGAGCCCGCGACGCCGGCCATGCGGCCGACCAGCTGCGCATCGGCGCGCTCGGACGGATCAGCCGGGCGCTCGCCCTCGGGCCCGCGGCATCCGCGCCCGAGATCGCCGACGCCGCCGCGTCCCGCACCGGCATGCCGCGCGGCGACGTGCGGGCGCTCCTCATCGACGACGTGCCCCGCACCGACGGCGACCTGCTGACGCTGCGCGGGCGCCTCCGCGACCTCGAAGACGCCGTGCACGCGGCCGTCCGCCCGGAAAGGAACCTGCCATGACCGACCTGAACCCCGAGCCCGCATCGCACGACGATGCGGCGCTGCGCGAGACGATGAACCGCGTGCGCCTCGAAGTCGGCAAGGCCGTCGTCGGGCAGGACGGCACCGTGACGGGCCTGCTGATCGCGCTGCTCGCGGGCGGCCACGTGCTGCTCGAGGGCGTGCCCGGCGTCGCGAAGACGCTGCTCGTGCGAGCCTTCTCGACGGCGCTCGGACTCGACACGAAGCGCATCCAGTTCACCCCCGACCTCATGCCCGGCGACGTGTCGGGCTCGCTCGTCTACGACGCGAAGGCAGGCGAGTTCGAGTTCCGCGAGGGGCCGGTCTTCACGAACGTTCTGCTCGCCGACGAGATCAACCGCACACCGCCCAAGACGCAGTCCGCTCTGCTCGAGGCGATGGAGGAGCGTCAGGTGTCGACCGACGGCGTGAGCCGGCGCCTGCCCGACCCGTTCCTCGTCGCCGCGACGCAGAACCCCGTCGAGCACGAGGGCACCTACACGCTGCCCGAGGCGCAGCTCGACCGGTTCCTGCTCAAGCTCCTGGTCGACGTGCCCGGACGCGACGCCGAACTCGACGTCCTGCGCCGCCACGCTGAAGGCTTCAATCCGCGCGACCTCGCGGCCGCGGGGGTCCGCCCTGCCGCGACGGCCGATCAGCTGCGGGCGGCGCGCGAGGCCGCGGCATCCGTCACCGTGTCCGACGACGTGCTCGGCTACGTCGTCGACCTGGCGCGGGCGACGCGCGAGAGTCCCTCCGTGCAGCTCGGGGTGAGCCCGCGCGCCTCGACGGCGCTGCTGGCCGCCGCGAAGGCATGGGCGTGGCTCGGCGGCTATCCCGCCATCACGCCCGATCACGTGCAGACGATGCTCGTGCCGACGTGGCGTCACCGCATCCGCCTGCGCCCCGACGCCGAGCTCGAAGGCGTCTCGGTCGATGCCGTGCTCGGCTCGGTGCTGCAGCAGACGCGGGTGCCGATCTGACGCGGGTCGGATCAATGCCGCGCAGCGGCGTTGATGCGACCCGGGTCAGATCGAGTAGCGCGCGAAGCGCGCGTATCGAGATCTCGTCAGCCTCAGGAGACCCCCACCCACACCATGTACCTCACCGGCCGCCTTCCCCTTCTCGTCGCCCTCGGCGTCGTGCCCGTCGTGCTGCTCTCGCTCGGCGGCGTCGACGCGTGGGTCGCAGCGGCGGGATGGCTCGCCCTGTGCGTCGTGGCGGCGATCGCGGATGCCGCGGCGGCACCTGATCCGCGCGCCCTCGCCGTCGAGCGCCCCGCACCGGCACGCACGCTTCTGGGTGCGCGAGTGGACACGACGCTGCGGCTGCGCAATACCGGAAGGCGCGGCATCCGGGGTCGCGTGCGCGACGCGTGGCAGCCGACCGCCGGTGCCCCGCTGGAGCGCTCGACGATCTCGATCCCGCCCGGCGAGAGCCGCGCGCTGACGATCCCGCTGCTGCCGCGGCGTCGCGGTGAGCTGCGCTCGTCGTTCGTCGTCGTGCGCTCCGACGGGCCGCTCCGCCTCGCGGGCCGCCAGGTGCGTCTGGATGCGCCGGGCAGCGTGCGCGTGCTGCCGCCCTTCACCTCCCGGCGGCACCTGCCGTCGCGCCTCGCGCGGCTGCGCGAGCTGGACGGTTCCACGAGCGTGCAGGTGCGCGGCCAGGGCACCGAGTTCGACAGCCTGCGCGAGTACGTGCGCGGTGATGACGTGCGCTCGATCGACTGGCGGGCGACCGCGCGCTCGGCGACGACGATGATCCGCACGTGGCGCCCCGAGCGGGATCGGCACGTCGTCATCGTCATCGACACGGGGCGCACGGCGGCCGCGCGCGTCGGCGACGGCGTGCGGCTGGATGCCGCGATGGAGGCGGCGCTGCTGCTCGCGGCGCTCGCGAACCGCGCGGGCGACCACGTGCACCTGGTCATGTTCGACCGCACGATCCGGGCGCGCGTGACGCGGGTCGACGGGCCGGGGCTGCTTCCCGCGCTCGTCGAGGCGATGGCTCCCGTCGAGCCGCAGCTGATCGACACCGATTGGGATGCCGCCTTCGCCCAGGTGCGCGCCCTCACTTCGCGCCCCTCGCTCGTGGTCGTACTGACGGCGCAGGACGCCGTCGACGCGTCGCGCGGGTTCCTCGGATCGCTGCCCGCGCTCGCGCAGCGCGCGCACGTGCTGGTCGGCACGGTCGCCGATGAGCGCCCCGGGCCCGTCGCACGTCCGGACGCGGCCGACGTCTACGGCGAAGCCGCCGCCGAGCGCACGGCGCGCGAGGCCGAGCGCGTCGCGAGCGCGATGGCCCGCGCCGGCGCCGAGGCCATCACCGACACCCCCGACGCCCTCCCGCCCCGCATCGCCGACCGCTACCTCGCCCTCAAGGCCGCCGGCCGCCTCTGACGGCTCCCCTCGAGGGCTCCCGGGGTTCAGTTGCCTCACTCTGCTGCCCGGGCCCGGGGCCGAGCACAATGTGAGGCAAACGAACCAAACGCCGACCGGGTTCAGTTGCCTCACTCTGCTGCCCGCGCCCAGGTTCGAGAGCAATGTGAGGCAAACGAACCAAACACCGACAGGGTTCAGTTGCCTCACTCTGCTGCCCGGCCCGGATTCGAGCACAATGTGAGGCAAACGAACCAAACGCCGACCGGGTCAGTTGCCTCACTCTGCTGCCCGGCCCGAGTTCGAGCGCAATGTGAGGCAAACGAACCGAACGCACCGAACGCACCGAACGCACCGAACGCACCGAACGCACCGGAGCCGGATGTGCCGCTTCGGACACGCGAGCGCGCCGAAACCTGGGAAACGGCTGTGCAGGGTCTACGCTCCGGATCGAGGAAAGGAGGCCGTCACATGTCGGACACCCTCGTCACCCCACCCACCACGGCCAACAAACTCGTCGCCGAGGCGCTCGGCACGTTCCTGCTCGTCTTCGGCTCTATCGGAACCGCCCTCTTCGCCGCCGACTTCGGCACCGGAGCCAACGGCACGTCCCTCGGCGTCGGCTTCGTCGGCGTCTCGTTCGCGTTCGGCCTGACCCTCATGGCGGGCATCTACGCGTGGGGCAACATCTCGGGCGGACACTTCAACCCCGCCGTGACCTTCGGCCTGGCCGCCGCGGGCCGCTTCGCGTGGAAGGATGCACCCGGCTACATCATCGCCCAGCTCGTCGGCGGAGCCGTGGGCACGACGCTCATCGTCCTGATCGGGCTGTTCGGGCCGGCGAACTGGCTCGCGAACGCGCAGGACGGCGGCTTCGCGAGCAACGGCTTCGACGCGCACTCTCCGGGCGGGTTCGGGCTGGGCGCGGCGATCGTCGCCGAGATCATCCTCACGGCGATCTTCGTCATGGTGATCCTCGGCGTCACGCACACCAAGCGCGGCAACGGCAACGTCGCGGGGCTCTCGATCGGTCTGACCCTCACGGTCATCCACCTCATCTCGATCCCGATCGACAACACGTCGGTGAACCCCGCGCGCTCGATCGCGACGGCCATCTACGGCGGCATCGACGCGCTCGCGCAGCTGTGGGTGTTCATCGTGTTCCCGCTCGTCGGCGCGGTCCTTGCGGGCTGGCTGCATCGCGCACTGTTCGAGCCGGTGCAGCTGCCGCCGCTGCAGTCCGAGGCGCGCGTGCCCGACGCCCGCGGCGCGAAGCGCCGGGGTCGCTGACACGAACGCGAAGCGGCCCGCCCCGAGGACATCGGGACGGGCCGCTTCTGCGTGTGTGCGTCAGCTCAGGTCGAACCGGTCGAGCTCGGTGACCTTGCCCCACGCCTCGACGAAGTCGCGCACGAACTTCTCCTGCGCGTCATCCGAGGCGTACACCTCGGCGACGGCGCGCAGCTCGGAGTTCGAGCCGAACAGCAGGTCGACGCGCGTGCCGCGGCCGAAGAACTCGTCCGAGCCGTCACGGCGTCCTTCGAACGCGTGCGAGCCCGGGTCGAGCGGCTTCCACGTCGTGCCGAGGTCGAGCAGGTTCACGAAGTAGTCGTTCGTGAGCACGCCGACGCGGTCGGTGAACACGCCGTACTCGGACTCGTCCCAGTTGGCGCCCAGCACCCGCAGGCCGCCGACGAGCACGGTCATCTCGGGAGCCGTGAGCGTGAGCAGGTTCGCCTTGTCGAGCAGCAGGTACTCGGCGGGCGTGGCCATCGCGGTCGTCGCCTGGTAGTTGCGGAAGCCATCGGCTGCCGGCTCGAGGAAGCGGAACGACTCGACGTCGGTCTGCTCCTGCGTCGCGTCGGTGCGTCCGGCGCGGAAGGGCACCGTGGCATCCACACCGGCATCCTTCGCGGCCTTCTCGACACCCGCGTTGCCCGCGAGCACGATGAGGTCGGCGAGGGAAACCTGCTTGCCGTCGGTGCGACCGTCGTTGAACGAGGACTGGATGCCCTCGAGCACGCCCAGCACACGCTGCAGCTGCGACGGCTTGTTGACGACCCAGTCCTTCTGCGGGGCGAGGCGGATGCGGGCGCCGTTGACGCCGCCGCGCTTGTCGCTGCCACGGAAGGTGGATGCCGCAGCCCATGTCGTCGAGACGAGCTCGGTGACGGTGAGGCCCGACTCGAGGATCTGCGCCTTCAGCGCCGCCGCGTCGGCGTCGTCGATCAGTTCGTGATCGACCGCCGGCACGGGGTCCTGCCAGACGAGTTCCTCGGTGGGAACCTCGGAACCGAGATAGCGTGCGACCGGGCCCATGTCACGGTGCGTGAGCTTGAACCAGGCGCGGGCGAACGCGTCGCCGAACGCCACGGGGTCATCCTTGAACCGACGCGAGATCTTGTCGTACTCGGGGTCGGTCCGCAGGGCGATGTCGCTCGTGAGCATGCGGGGCTCGCGACGGGCCGACGAGTGCGCCATCGGAACCATGTCGGCGCCGCCGCCGTTGATGGGACGCCACTGGTGGCCGCCGCCGGGGCTGCGCATGAGCTCCCACTCGTACGCGTAGAGGATGTGGAAGAACTCGTTGTCCCAGCGGGTGGGGTGATAGGTCCACGTCACCTCGAGGCCCGACGTGATCGTGTCGTCGCCCTTGCCGGTGCCGTGGTTGTTCTTCCAGCCGAGGCCCTGGCGCTCCAGGCCCGCGGCCTCGGGGTTGTCCTCGAGGTTCGTGTCGGGCGCCGCGCCGTGGGTCTTTCCGAAGGTGTGGCCGCCCGCGATGAGCGCGACGGTCTCTTCGTCGTTCATGGCCATCCGGCCGAACGTCTCGCGGATGTCGCGCGCCGAGGCGAGCGGGTCGGGGTTGCCGTTGGGGCCCTCGGGGTTGACGTAGATGAGGCCCATCTGCACGGCGGCCAGCGGCTTGTCGAGGTCACGGTCGCCCGTGTAGCGCTCGTCGCCGAGCCACGTGGTCTCGGGGCCCCAATACACGTCGTCGTCGGGCTCCCAGACGTCGGGACGACCGCCGGCGTAGCCGAAGGTGTTGAAGCCCATCGACTCGAGCGCGACGTTGCCCGAGAGGATCATCAGGTCGCCCCACGAGAGCTTCTGGCCGTACTTCTTCTTGACGGGCCACAGCAGACGGCGGGCTTTGTCGAGGCTGACGTTGTCGGGCCAGCTGTTCAGCGGCGCGAAGCGCTGCTGGCCGGTGCCGGCGCCGCCGCGGCCGTCGGTGACACGGTAGGTTCCGGCGGCGTGCCACGCCATGCGGATGATGAGCGGGCCGTAGTGGCCGAAGTCGGCGGGCCACCAGTCCTGGCTCGTCGTGAGCGTCTTCTCGATCTCGGCCTTGACCTCGGCGAGGTCGAGGCTCTCGAACGCGGCCTTGTAGTCGAAGTCCTCGCCGAGCGGGTTACGCGCGGGCGGGTTCTTCGCGAGGATCTTGATGTTCAGCTGGTTGGGCCACCACACGCGGTTGGCCGATCCCGTCGCCGGGTGCGGCTGGCTGTCGCCGTGGATGACGGGGCAGCTGCCCTCGTCCTCGTTCGGGCGCGGGCGGGTCTCGCCGTCCTCGCGCTCGTCGACGGGCGTGTCGATGGGGGTGACGGCCTGATCGGTGTCGGTCGGGTTCTCGCCGATGCCGGTCTTCGTGTCGTCGATGTCGCTCATGGTTTCCTTCCTCGTGGATGTCGGTGGAGTCAAGCGGTGGGGGTGGATGCTGCGGCCGCGCAGTCGGGACACAGGCCCCAGTACGTCACCTCGGCCGTGTGCAACGTGAAGCCGTGCGGATTGGACGGCGTCAGGCACGGCGCTTCGCCGACGGCGCAGTCGACGTCTCGAACGTCGCCGCACGTCGTGCACACGAGGTGGTGGTGGTTGTCGCCGACGCGCAGCTCGAACAGTCCGGGACGACCCGCGGGCTCGATGCGTCGCACGAGACCGGCTTCGGCGAAATCGCCGAGCGCGTTGTAGACGGACTGCAGGCTCGTCTGCGGAACCGTGCGCGCGACGACCTGGAAGATCGCGTCGGCGCTGGCGTGCGGGTGCGTGCGCAGGGCGTCGACCACGGCGCGGCGGGGCTCGGTGACGCGCAAGCCGACGGTGCGGATGAGCTCGGCAGCATCCGTCTCGTAGACGTCGACCGCGGGTGCACTCATGGCACCATCTTACCGCGTTATTTTGAAGAATTCAAAGTAACGGTCACCCGGAAACGAGGGTCGGAGTTCCCGTCTCGTACTCGGTGAGGTCACCCGACTCGCCCCGGCGTGCGGCGCGCCCGCCGATGACCACCATGTAGAACACGAACGCGCCGAGCGCGAGCGCGCCGATGCCGATCTTGACGGGCCACGGCCACGGCTGAGCCGTCACGAAGCCCTCGATGAGCCCGGCGACGGCGAGGGCGATGACGAGCCCGATCGCGATCGTCGCGAGCGAGCGTCCCGCTTCTGCGAGGGCGGCGCCCCGCGACCGGCGCCCGGGGGCGACCCAGGCCCAGAAGATGTGCAGACCCGCCGCTCCGGCGACGAAGATGCAGGTCAGTTCGAGCAGGCCGTGCGGAAGGATGAAGAGCACGAAGACGTCGCCGCGATCGAACGCCAGCATGATCGCCGCCGCCGTGCCGACGCCGACGGCGTTCTGCACGAGCACCATGAGCGGCCAGAACCCGGTGATGCCGAACAGGACGCACTGCGCGGCGATCCAGGCGTTGTTGGTCCACACGGTGCCCGCGAACACGGCTGCCGGGTTCTCGCTGTAATACTCGGTGAACTGGTTCTCGGCGTAGTCCTCGAGCTGCAGCTGCGTTCCGAGGGTGGCCACCAGCGCGGGATCCGACGAGACCCAGAACGCCACGAGGGCGCCGACCGCGACGAAGCCGAGCGCGATGACGAGGGTCGTCCATCGCACGCGGTACAGCGCCGCCGGCAGCTGCAGGGCGAAGAACCGCGGGATCTGCTTCAGCACGTTCTCGGGTGTGCCCGTCAGCGCGAGCCGTGCCCGGGCGAGGATCGTCGAGACGAGGTCGCCCTGCGGCGTGCGGCCCGCCGAGGTCTTCAGATCGGCCAGATCGGCCGAGGCGGACTGGTAGCGCGCGACGAGTTCGTCGGCCTGCGCACCGCTCAGGCGACGGGCCCGGCTCAGCTCGTCGAGACGCTCCCATTCCTGCCGGCGGGCGGCGGTGAGCGCGTCGAGGTCCATTTGGTTAACTGTACGCATGCCTTCGACCGTCGTGCCCGACTCGCGGATGACGACGATCCATCAGGACGAGGTGCTCACGGGCGAGGCCGTCGCCCTCGATGTGCAGCCCGTCGGATTCTTCCTGCGCGCGCTCGGCGCCCTCATCGACATCGTCGTCGGGCTCGTGCTGCTGATCGTGTTCGTCCTCGTCGCGACGTTCCTGTTCGGGCTCGACCTCTTCGCGGATTCGGCCGCGCAGATGGTGACGATCGCGATGGTGGTCCTCGTGCTGGTCGTGATCCCGACCGCCGTCGAGACGTTCACGCGCGGGCGCAGCCTCGGCAAGCTCGCCGTCGGCGGGCGCATCGTGCGCACCGACGGCGGGGCGACGGGGTTCCGTCAGGCGTTCATCCGCGCCCTCGTCGGAGTGCTCGAGCTGTGGTTCACCTTCGGCGGGCTCGCCGCCATCGTGGGTGCGTTCACGCCGCGGTCGCAGCGGCTGGGCGATCTGCTCGCCGGCACGTACTCCGAGCGCACCCGCACGCCGCCCCTTCCCGCTCCCGCGCCCGGTCTGCCGCCCGCCCTGGCCGAATGGGGAGCCGTCGCCGACGTCGCCCGCCTGCCCGACCGCCTGGCGCGGCGCATCGCGCAGTTCGCGCGACAGGCTCCCGAGCTGGAGCCTGCGGCGCGGGCACGCCTGGCGGCATCCCTCGCCTCGGAAGCCGCGGCCCACGTCTCCCCCGTGCCGGCGGTCGACCCCGAGTCGTTCGTGTGCGGCGTCGCCGCGATCCGGCGCGACCGCGAGCTGAACGCCCTCGTGCTCGAGGATCAGCGGGTCACCGCCCTCACCTCCGGCGTCCCCGACGTGCCGCGCGGTTTCCCCGCCCGCTGACACCGCCCGTCTCCCGCGCGCCCTTGACCGCGAGGCCTTGACCGCGAGACTGCAACGGCAGGTCGAGACTGCGGGTACTACCCGCTGTCTCGGCGCTCCGTTGCAGTCTCGGCGTCATGGGATGCCGCGGAGCGGCGGGCGCGGATGCCGCGGCGCGGCGGCGGCGGAGGGCGGCAGCGTCCGCGGTCGCGGGTCAGGCGCGGAGCGTCTCGTGCCGCACGACGACCCAGCCCTTGGGTACCGACAGGCGATCGGTGTGGATCGCGCAGAGGTCGTGCGCGTGCGGATCGCCCGACGCTCCGAGCGGACCGAGGGCCGCCATCTGGTCGTTGTAGTCGTAGGTCAGGGTCGACACCGCCTCGCGGGCGCATCCCACCTTGGAGCAGAGTCTCTCGCGCATCGCTCCGACACTAGTCGCGCCCTGACTCCGATTCCGGATGCCGCGCCGCGCGGTCCGCCGCTGACCCCGGCCACCGGGCGGGGGCACTCCCGGTTCACTTGTCACAGAACGTCGCCCGACCGGTGGGCAGGCAGCCGAGTGAGGCAAGTGAACCGAGGGCCCGCACCCCGACCAGCTCACCACCCCAACGTCGCTCACTTGTCGCAGAACGTCGCCGACCCCGCACCCCGACAGCAGAACGAGGCAAGTGAACCGAGGGCCCGCACCCCGACCAGCCCACCACCCCAACGTCGTTCATTTGTCACAGAACGTCGCCCGACCGGTGGGCAGGCAGCAGAGTGAGGCAAGTGAACCGAGGGACCCAGCCCTCGTGAGCCCGCTACGCACCACCGCCGTAGGATGGGGCGCATGCCATGGCGTCGTTCCTCGAGTGCGTCGAGGCCTGTCCGCCGCCCCGCGCGGCACGGCCGCCACGGGCGTCTCGGACGCAGCGCGGTCGTCCGCCCGCCGCTGCCTCCGCTCGATACCCGCGTCGAGCGGTTCGACCTCGCCGTCGGCACGGCGGCGGAGTTCCTGCGGTCGGCGTGGCCCGAGCTGCGCGAGGTGAGCTTCGAGATCGCCGACATGCCCGCGGCATCCGATGCAGACGGCATCCCCCGCTGGCTCGTGCTCAGCGCGAAGAAGCGGATCATCGTGTTCCGGCTGCCGATCGAACGCCTCAGCCACCTGCACCGCGACGACGAGCTGCACCGCCGCATGATGATCGAGAGCGCCGTCTTCCGAGCAGCGGCCGAATACCTCGATCGCGACCCGTGGGACCTCGGCCCCGAACGGTTCCGCTACTTCTGACGACGACGACGCACCCGCACCCGCACCCGAACCCGCCTCACGGGTAGACGCGGATCGCGGGAGCGGCGGCATCCGCGGGCCAGATCGGGAACCCGGCGAGCGCGCCCGGCCCGCTCATCGTGACCGCCGCGAGCACGGGAGCCCCGCCGCTGTCGAGCGTGTAGATCGTGCGCGACTGCACGCCCAGCGTCGCACTCTCGCCCGGCTCGAGCATCAGCTCGCCCGCGAGTGAGCCCGTGCGATCGGTCACGGCGACGGTCACCGGCGCCTCACCGGGGTTGGCGACGGTGAGCGTGGCGTCCGGGCCAACGGGAACCGCGAACAGGCTCGGGACCGTGATCTCGGGCGAGGGCAGCAGCCAGGCGAAGTCGGCTCCTTCTTCGAAGCCCGAGGCCTGCCACAGTCCGGCCACGACGGGTGAGCCCGCAATCACCTCGACGTCGTACTCGCCCTCGGCGAGCCCGCCGAGACCGACCTCGGTCGGCACCCCCGCCGCGAGCGGCACGCTCAGCGGCTCGAGCATCTGCTGGTCGCCGCCGACGGCGCGCACCATGACGGTCGCCTCGGTGTCGGCGCCGGGCGACAGCACGCGCAGCACGGTGCCCGCTCCCGTGGGACTCGCCACGTCGGACTCGGTCACGACGACGCCCAGGATCCGCTGCACGGGCGCGGTCGCCCCGACGCCGCCCGTCTGGTCGACGCCGAGCGGTTCGAGCACGCGCGTCAGGCTCGACTGCACCGATGCCTGCACGGGGGCTCCGACGGCGCTCACGCGCACGACGGGGCTGGTCTCGCCCCGCACGAGCCCGGCGAGGGGCACCACCCGCTGCGCACCGGCGGCGACGACGAGGTTCGAGCCGCCGGGAGGAGTCTCGGGCCCCGTCGCACCGTAGACGGTGAGCTGCACGGTCGCCCCCACGGTGCCGGGGTTGGACAGCAGCACGAAGTCCGCCGACCCGGTCGCCGCCGATCCGGCGACGATCCACGATTCCATGAGCGGCGGTCGACACGCGGATGCGGCGAACCCGGCCATATCGTCGGAGTCGGCCGTCATCGAGCCTGACGCCGCGACGTCGGTGCGCTCGGCGCCCGACGGCGGTGCCGTGTAGGCCTGGGGGCTCGCCCCCGGCGCCGACCCGATCAGGCTCCGCCCTTCGGGCTGCGGAGCGTCGGGCAGCGCCCCGACCGTGACGGTCTGCGGCGCGACGAGGGCGAGGTCGCTCGGCGAGTCGAGGTCTCGTCCGAGCGCGAGCAGGCCGCCCGCGCACGCGATGACCGTATCGGCGGGTGCGGGCTTGGCCGAGACGGCGACGGGCTCGCGCTCGAGCGTCGGCCAGGGCAGCGTCACGGCGGTCGCGACGGCGACGACGGCGCCCGCGGCGACGACGGTGCCCGCGAGCATCCGCGCGCTCGTCGAGGCCCAGCGGAAGAAGCGGCGATCGCTCATCGTCCCTCCTCCCAGTGCGGTCCGACGATGCGCGGCATCCGCTTCGCTTCGCGTCGGGATGCGGCGGTGGGCGCGGCGAGCAGCACCGCGATCGCGACGACGGCGAGTTGCGCGGTGAAGATGATCCCCGATATCCGATCGACGGATGCCGCCGGCTGGGGCCGCGGCGGGATGTCGAGTTCGACGCGCCACAGCGAACCGCGCGCGGTCTCGCCGACGGCTTCGAGGTTGTCGCGCTGGTCGATGGCCGATTCGGCGGCGAGGCGGAACGCGCGGGCGGCGTCGGATTCGGGTGCGGCGCCGTGCGCGAGCAGCACGAAGCTCACCCCGTGAGCGGCGAGCTGGGTGACGGGGTCGTCGGCGGCACCCGTCGTGAGCCCTGCCGCGAGCTGGGCGATCTCGCGGTCCTGCGCCGACGGCACGGTGCGGGTCGCGAGCACGGTGCTCTGCGCGCCGAGGGTTTCGCTGCCGCCCCACACGACACGGGCCGAGAGGGCGCCCGAGTTCTGCGGTGTGAGCACGAACGTGCCGACGTCGGAGTCGTCCGCGCCGCGCGCCGCGACGTAGGCGGGCAGCGTGCTGGCGGGGCCGTTCGTGAGCAGCGTCGTGTCGCGGGCGGCCGAGGTGAGCGCGGGGACGGCCAGGGCGATGACCCCCGCCCCGACGAGCACGACGAGTCCGCCGCGCAGCAGCGCGACCTTGGGGGCGAGACCGGCGTCGAGGGTGACCAGCGCGCCGCCGACGACGCCGAGCCACGCGAGGCTGAGGCCCGTGCCCGGCCACAGCGGCACGGCCTCGGACTGTGCGAACGCGACCGAGATGCCGACGGCGGCGAACGCCGTGCCGATGCCGAGGGCCGCGATGCCGAGCAGGGTCATGCCGGCGGCCCACCGCTGCGTGAGCGGCGCGACGAGGGCGAGGATCGCCAGCGGCGCCGCGAGCAGCGGCACCCACCACGTGGGGGCGTCGCCGAGCAGCGTCGCCCAGCCCGCGACATCGGCGGTGGGGATGCCCGCGGCGAGCAGGCTGCGACCCGCGGCATCCGGCCCCACCTGGGGCCCGGCCCACGGCACACCGGGGTCGGCGAGCAGGCCCCACACGCCGTTCGAGGTCAGCGCGTGCCACACGAGCGGACCGGCCATCGCCAGGGTCGGGATGACGGTCCAGATCAGCCGGGCGACGCCGCGTCCGGCGCGCAGCGCGATCGACAGCACGATCGTGACGACCCACAGCACGATGAGCGCCGGGGCGAGCGACGGGGCGCACGCGATGACGCCGGCCAGAGCGAGGGATGCCACACCCGCTCCCGACCACGAGCGGTGGGCGACGGCACCGGCGCAGAACAGCCACGGCAGCAGCAGGTGGGCGATGACGGCGGCGGGGCGGCCCTGCGTGAGCGCCATGAGGAACGTCGGGGCGAGCGCCCACACGGCCCCGCCCAGCACGCGCAGCACGCCGCGATCCGTGACGCGCGTCGCGGCGAACCAGCCGCCCAGCGCTGCGAGCGGCAGGGCGAACAGCCACAGCAGCACGAGGCCGCGGGAGGGATCGCCCGGCCACAGGGTGCCGACGACGGCGACGACCGTCGCGAAGGGGTCGGCGGGCGCGATCGTGTCGAGCCCGAGACCGCGCTGGCCGTACAGCGTGTCGGCCCACAGCTGCCCCACGGTCGTGCGCAGCGGCTGGACGCCGCCTCCGCCCAGCACGGGCCAGGCGAGCAGCATCGGCAACGCCGCGATCGAGGCGACGAGGGCACCGAGCACGAGCCATGCGCCGCCGCCCGAGAAGAACCGCAGCTCGCCGCGCAGGCGCGCGCCGGGTTCGACCGGGTCGTCGCCGAGACGCGCCCGCAGCTGCGCGTTCGTGACGCGCAGGGGGGCGATCTGGCTCCACGGCAGCCGGCGCGTGCGCCTCAGGTGCGCACGCGCTCTGACGACGGCGACGACCTGCACCATGGCCAGCGCCGAGGCGACCCATTCGGGGCCGATGCGTGCGGGCTGCTTGCGCACCAGGTGCACGATCGTGCGCAGCAGCGCGAGCGGAAGGAGCGAGAGCCAGAGCAGCGGAACCGCCCACAGCGCCGCGTAGACCAGGCGGCGGTGCAGCTGCGCGACCCGCTCGGCGAATGCGATCCGGCGGCGGTGCTGCCGCGTGACCGGTGCGGGAAGCCCCGCCACGCCGTCGTTCGAGACCGCCACGATCGCGGTCGGGGCGAGAGCGACGCGCGAGTCGGCGAGCCGGGCGCGCACGCCCAGGTCGAGGCCTTCGTCGGCGCCGTGCAGCGCGGGGTCGAGCCCGCCGAGCGCGGTCCACGCGTCGGTGCGCACGAGCACGCCGCGCACGTCGGCGCCGAGCACGTCGTCGGCGGCGTCGTGCTGGCCTTGATCGAGTTCGCCGTCGGTGAGGCCGACGGTGCGCCCGAAGCGGGTCATGCCGACCCCGAGCGACACGATCTCGCTGCGGTCGTCGGCGCGCACGAGCTTGGGTGCGGCGAACGCGACCGACGGAGACAGCTCGAGCACACCGGCGAGCCGGGCGAGGGCCTGCCGGTCGGGTGTCGTGTCCTGCGCGAGCAGCCAGACGGCGTCGGCGCCGCGCGCGGGGGTCGCGAGCGCGAGCGCTTCGGCGAAGCGGGTGGATGCCGGTGCTTCGACGACGGTTCCGGCCCGCGATTCGCGGGCCGCCTCGACCACGCCGGGCTCGGCACCGCACAGCACGATCGTCAGGCTGTCGACGGGGCGCGTCTGCGCTGCGAGGGCTCCGACGGTGCGCCGCAGGTGGTGCGCTGCGGGTGTTCGTCCGTCGGGGCGCACGACGAGAAGAGCGTGGACACGTGCGGGCATGGCCTGGTCAGCCTAGGCGCGCGTCGCGCGTGAGCCGTGTCGCACGCGCCGTTCGCCGCGATCCGGCCGCGGATTCGGACGACAGATCAGACCGCGCGGCGCTTGAGCTTGCGGCGCTCGCGCTCGCTGAGACCGCCCCAGATGCCGAAGCGCTCGTCGTTCTGCAGCGCGTATTCGAGGCACTGGTCGCGCACGTCGCACGTCGTGCAGATGCGCTTGGCGTCGCGCGTCGAGCCGCCCTTCTCGGGAAAGAACGCCTCGGGGTCGGTCTGCGAGCACAGGGCGTCGGTCTGCCACGACAGCGGGTTGTCGTCGTCGCCGTCGACGGCACGGCGAACGCCGGGCACCCCGAGATTGACGGGGTCGACGAACCAGTTGTCGGGTACCGCAGAGCGATACTGGGAACCGGTCATGTCGTTCTCCCCCCGGAGGTCCTACCCGCGACATGGTTGCCGCGTTAGGGATAATTACACCCGTGTAGTTCGGCTCGGTCAAGTCGCAGATACTAAAGCCTCATGCAGGGGTTGAACCTTCACGACGCGCCGACGGCGTGTCGCCTTCGCATAACGACCGCGTGATCAGGATGCCGGTGTCGCGAGGAACACCTCGCCCGAGCCCGCGACCCGCACGGTCCGCTCGTCGGCCGTCACGAGCACGGCCTCGCCCGGCGAGAGCGTGACCGCCTCGCCGCTCGCTGCCCCCGCGACGGTCACCGAGCCCGATGTCGCCAGGATGATCGCGACGCCGTCGATCCCGACCTCGAGCGCTGCCCCGTCGGGCCGCGCGACGCGCAGCGCGAAGTCGGGCACCGGCGCGGCGTAGCGCTCGACGCCCGGCGCCTCGGCGACCGGCCGCACGACCGGCGGCGGGCCCGTGCGCGCGTCGAGCACGGCGACGAGCTCGGCGGCATCGATGTGCTTGGGCGTCAGGCCCCCGCGCAGCACGTTGTCGCTCGTCGCCATGATCTCGACGCCGAGGCCCTCGAGGTAGGCGTGCAGCACACCGGCGGCGACGAACAGCCCCTCGCCCCGGCGCAGCGTCACGAGGTTCATCAGCAGCGCGACGACGATCCCCGGATCCCCCGGGTACCGGTCGTCCAAGCGTGCGGCGAGCGCGAGCTCGGCGGTGAACTCCGCGTCGGCCTGTGCGGCCCCGGCCGCACGCGCGGCGCCGATGACGGCGCGCACGTCGCCGGTGGCGGCATCCGACAGCAGCCAGGCGATCGCGGCGCTCGTCGCCTCGGGCGACCCGTCGAGACGCGACGACAGTCCGGCGGTCGCGTCGCCGATCAGCGCCAGCAGACGACGCGTCTCGGGCAGCGGCCGCAGACCGGCGAGCGCGTGGAACTCGGCGCTCAGCGCGACGATCAGCTCGGGCTTGTGGTTCGCATCGCGATACGTGCGATGTGCGCCGTCACGCGGCATCCCGGCGTCCTCTTCGCGCACGAAGCCCGCCTCGGCCTGCGCTTTGGAGGGGTGCGCCTGGATCGACAGGGGGGATCCCGCGGCGAGCAGCTTCAGCAGGTAGGGCAGCGGCTGCGCGCCCCGGGCGGCGAGCCACGCGCCGAGCGGTGCGCCGTCGGCGGCGAAGGCCGGTGCGCCGGGGTGGTCGCCGAACCACAGCTCGGCCTCGGGTGCGCCCGAAGGCGTGCGTCCCTGCAGCTCGGGCAGCAGCGTCGTGGAGCCCCACGCGTAGTCGCGGGCCGTGTTCGACAGGAGGGTGAGCATGCCCCCGAGCGTATCCGCGCGACCGAGTACCCTTGGGAGGCGATGGCCGTCTATTCGAAGCATCCGGCATCGGCACCGCCGACAGCCCCGGTCCGCGAGAAGACGGGGCAGCTCTTGCTGCGCGGCTGGTGCGTCTTCGTGCTCGTCACGGCGTTCGCCGGCACGGCGTGGGTGCACGCCTTCGGCGACCTCGTCGCGGCCGTCGTCGGCGTGGGCGGGATGCTCGTGTCGATCCTGCTGTGGTTCATCGTGCGTCCGCCCGTGCAGTGGCGGCGTCTGCCGTGGTTCGCCGTGGCGTACATCGTGTGGGCGACGCTGTCGATCCTCTGGTCGGCGTGGCCGGCGACGTCGGCGCTGACGCTGCTGCTGCTGTACGTGACGACCGTGCAGGGGTTCTTCGTGGGGGCGGTGCTGACGTGGCGAGAACTGGTGCGCACCGTGGCATCCGCTCTCAAGTGGACGCTCGCCCTCTCGCTCATCTTCGAGCTGTGGGTGTCGATCTTCGTGCGCGTGCCGCTTCTGCCGGGCTTCGTGCCCCGTGATGAGCCGGTCGATCCGATCCTCTACTGGTCGCGCAACAACCTCTTCGACGGCGGCCGGATCCAGGGGATCATGGGCAACGCGAACCTGCTCGGGCCCATCGCGCTGCTCGCGTTCGTCGTGTTCGCGATCCGGTTCGCCGCGCGCGCTCCCCGCCGCGCTCTGCTGGTCGGCTGGATGCTGCTGTCGGCGTTCCTGTTCGTGCGGGCAGCGTCGGCGACCGCGTTCGTCGCGGCGGCCGCGGTCGTGCTCGTGCTGGCGACGGTGCTGCTCATGCGCACGACGAAGCGGCCGGGCGAGCGCACCCGCTACTACATCGGCTACGCCGTCGTCGGTCTCGGCGGGGGCCTCGGCCTGTGGCTGCTGCGCGACCGCCTGTTCGAGGCGATCGGGCGCGGCTCGGATCTGACGGGCCGCGAGGCCATCTGGCAGTCCGTCGCCGAGCGCGCCGGCGAGCGGCCGTTCGCCGGCTGGGGCTTCGCGACGCCCTGGATGCCGTGGGACCCCGCGTTCGACGGCTGGATCGTCGACCACGGCGAGACCGTCATGCAGGCCCACAACGTCTGGGTCGACGTCTACCTGCAGCTGGGCATCGTCGGGATCGTGCTGTTCGCGCTGCTCATGTTCGCCTACGTGTGGCGCACGTGGTTCTTCGCCGTCGACCGTCCGCGCTGGGATCTGCGCGCCGACCGGCCGTACTCGCCGCTCACGCTGCTGCCCACGCTCGTCGGCACGATCCTGCTCGTGCAGGGCATCGCCGAGTCCGCGCCCCTGTTGCTGTGGGGGTGGATGCTGCTGGTCATGCTCGGCTTCAAGATCAAGCAGTCGCCGCACATCGGCGTCGGACCGGCCGAGCAGAGCGCGGCGATCGAGCGGGGCGAGCCGACGAAGCAGGAGCCGTGACGGTGGGCCCGAGCGAGCAGCGGCGCTGGCTCGGCGCGCTGCTCAGTTCGCCCTCGTTCGCGCGGGCCTACACTCTCACGGCCCTCGCTGCGGTGTTCTCATCGTTCGCGATCGAGCGGCTCATGAGCCCCGTGACCTACGTCACGATCGTCGCGGGTCTGTGCGTCGTCGGCGCCGGCGTCCTCTTCGCCCGGCGCCGCGAGATCTCGTTCGTGCGGCTCGTGCCCACGACGCTCGTGGTGTTCCTCGGCTGGGCGCTCGCGAGCGTCTTCTGGTCGTTCGACCGGCCCGAGTCGTGGTGGGGCTGGGTCTCGCTCGCGGCGATCGCGTTCCTCGCCATCGTCGTGGGCCACATCCGCGACACGCTGCAGACGGCGCGAGCCGTCGGCGACGTGCTGCGGGTGCTGCTGTCGATCTCGCTCGGCGTCGAGATCCTCTCGGGCATCCTGCTCGACATCCCCTTCCGCTTCCTCGGGGTCGAGGGGCAGATCGCCGCGCTCGGCCCCGTGCAGGGCATCTTCGGCACGCGCAACATGCTGGGGTTCGTCGCCGTCGTCGCGCTCATCACGTTCCTCGTCGAGTACCGCACGCAGTCGGTGCGACCGGGGGTCTCGCTCTTCTCGGTCGTGCTGGCGGGCATGCTCGCGGCCTTCTCGGACTCCCCCACGGTGCTCGTGCTCGCCGTCGGCGTCGGACTCGCCGTCGGCGCGCTCGCGCTCGTGCGGCACGCGCGGCCGGCGCAGCGCAGCGCCCTGCAGTGGGTGCTGGGCGGCCTCGTCGTGGTCGGAGTGATCGTGGGCTATCTGGCGCGGCATCCGATCATCGCGTGGCTCGGCGCGGGCAGCGACTTCTCGACGCGCGTCGACCTGTGGAACGTCATGGTCGACTACCTGCGCACGCGGCCCGTGCAGGGCTGGGGCTGGTACGGGCTGTGGCCGCAGGACGGCGTGCCGTTCGGATCGATCAACTTCCTGCTCAACGACACGCACGCGACCGGCCTGAACGCCTACTTCGATGTGCTGCTGCAGCTGGGCTGGGTGGGTCTCGTGCTGTTCCTCGGGTTCGCCGGTGTCGCGCTCGTGCGCTCGTGGCTCGACGCGAGCGAGCGCCGCTCGATCATCTACGCCTGGACGCCGCTCATCCTCGTGGCGCTGTTCATCGACTCGTTCTTCGAGAGCTTCACCCTGATCGGGATCGGGTGGATGCTGCTGGTCCTGTGCGCCGTGCGCGCGGGGCAGTCCCGCTCGTGGCGGGAGCGGATGGGCTCGTCTGCGGCGCCGGGGCTTCCGCGCATCCAGGATCCCCCGAACGCGGCGGGGTAGGATGCTGAGGCCATGCCCACTGCCTCTGACAGCCCTGCGAAGACGTCCTCCACCGGCCCATTCCGGCCCGCGTCGGCGACGATCGCCGTCGTGACCTTCAACCGCTCGGGACTGCTCACGCGACTGCTCGAGAGCATCGAGCGCATGGAGCCGAAGCCCGGTCACGTCGTGATCGTCGACAATGCGTCCTCCGATGACACGACCGAGGTCGTCGAGTCGTTCCGCGCGCGGATCGGCACCGACCTCGTCTACCGCAGGCTCGACACGAACACGGGCGGGTCAGGCGGCTTCAGCGAGGGCATGCGCGTTGCGTTCGAGCTGGGGTCCGAGTGGATCTGGCTCATGGACGACGACGTCGAGGTCTTGCCCGACGGCCTCGCCAAGATGGGCAGGTGGGCGCCGCGGTTCAAGAGCATCCAGGGCCGCCGCTACGACTACGACGGCAGCGAGTTCTACTGGCAGTACCGCATCGCCGAGCGCTTGGGCATCCCGATCCCCTTCGCGCCGTCGAAGTTCGACGCCTCGGGGTTCAAGGAGATGAACTCCGGATGCTTCGAGGGCATGTTCATCCACCGCGACATCGTCGAGCAGATCGGTCTTCCCGACCCACGCTTCTTCATCTACTGGGATGACCAGACCTACGGCTGGCTCGCATCGCGCAAGACGACGTCGGTCATCGTCGACGAGTTCGTGCTGCGCCGCACGCGCGAGATCAAGCAGTGGGACATGGGCATCCGCCACATGAACGCCTCGAGCGACAACTACCGCTACTACATCATGCGCAACCGCGCGATCATCAAGCAGTACTACCGGGCGCACGGCGTCTACAACCCCGTGCTGTTCGGATTGGGCACCGCACTGACGTTCGCGAAGGAGCTCATCCGCCTCATCGCGGTGGAGCGCAAGGTGCGCGGCACGTCGAACCTCTTCCGAGGGCTGAAGGACGGTCGCGCGATCGCCAAGGACGCAAGCTGGCGCCCGATGGAGCCGCTCGCCGCACCCAGCAAATCCTGAACACCGCCACGCCACCGATCTCGGTGATCGGGTCGGGCTACCTCGGAGTGGTGCACTTCGTCCCGGTCGGTACTCAGCACTAGCGCGATTAGATACGGTCGACCTGTCGTACGCGCGGTCGGCGTTCGCGCAGCTCGCTCCTCATCTCGCGCCGGGTGCGATCGTCGGCGGCAAGCCGACGGTGCTCGTCACCGAGCGGGACGGGTATCGAGCTTCACACCCCGCCGCCTCGCGGGTCCCCGCCGGCAAGAACATCGTGGACTGCCGCAATGCGCTCATTCCGCGCGCTTGGCGCGACACGGGCGGGAACTGCCGCGGGATGAGCCGGGGGTCGCGCGTCAGCGCTGAGCTTCGGTCTCGGAAGCCGCGCGGTCCTCCCACGCGAGAGCGTCGCGGATTGCGTCGTCGATCGACAGCTCGGCGCGCCACCGCAGGGCGTGCTCCGCCGCATCGACGAGGGCGAAACCGCCGGCGACGTCGCCTGGACGGCGAGTACCTTCATTCACCGGCAGCGGCCCGGCGATCGCGACGAAGGCGTCGACGAGCTCGCGCACTGTCGTGCCGCGACCCGTACCGACGTTGAGCACGACGGCGGGGACCTCGTCTGTCACGATCTCGTCGAAGTGCTCGACGGCCGCTACGTGGGCGCGGGCGAGATCCCACACGTGCACGAAGTCGCGCAGGCCGGAGCCGTCACGGGTGGGCCAGTCGACACCAGTGATCGTGAAGTCTCTGTCCTCGCGTCGCGCCGCCAGCAGCAGCCCGAGCACATGGCTCGGGCGCGGTGACGTCGGTCCGGTCCGCAGCCGCGGGTCGCAGCCAATGGGGTTGAAGTATCGCAGCGACAACGTACGCAGGTCGCCGGACGCTGCGGTGTCGGAGAGGATGCGCTCCACGTCGGCCTTCGTGCGCGCGTACGGGCTGGCGGGAGCGAGTGGCGCGGACTCGTGGAGCCCGCCGACGAGGTCGCCGGCGTACACCGACGCCGAGGAGCTGAAGACGATGCGGCGGACGCCACGCCGGCGCAGGTGCTGCAGCATCCGCACCGTGCGCCCCACGTTGACGTCGTAGTAGCCGAGCGGATCGGCAACCGACTCGGGCACGACGGTGCGAGCGGCGCAGTGGATGACGGCGAAGACCTCGGGATGCTCGTCGAGGATCCGGTCGAGAAGCCCGCCGTCGGCGATGTCGCCGTCGAAGAAGATCCGACCGACGGTGTGCGCGGCGATCCCCTTCGAGAGGTCGTCGAGGATGACCGGTTCGATCCCCGCGTCGAGACAGGCCGAAGCGATTGTGCTCCCGATGTAGCCGGCGCCTCCCGTGATGAGTATCTTCATGCTCCACTTCCTGTGCCCGGCGTCTCCCCGCATCGATCGTACCGAGGCACCCCGGGTCGCCACCCCGAGCACTGTGCCACGATTGATCCGTGAAAGGCATCATCCTCGCGGGCGGATCGGGTACGCGGCTGCACCCCATCACGCTGGGCGTCTCGAAGCAGCTGATCCCGGTGTACGACAAGCCGATGGTTTACTACCCACTGTCGACGCTCATGCTCGCTGGGATCGATGACATCCTGGTGATCACGACGCCCCACGACGCCCCGTTCTTCGAGCGTCTGCTCGGCGACGGGTCGCAGTTCGGCATCCGGCTATCTTTCGCACAGCAGCCATCTCCGGACGGACTCGCGCAGGCGTTCACGATCGGCGCGGACTTCATCGGCGACGACTCCGTTGCCCTCGTGCTCGGCGACAACTTGCTCTACGGCCCCGGGCTCGGCTCCCAGCTCACCCGCTTCGCCGACATCGACGGCGGCGCGATCTTCGCGTACTGGGTGGCCGAGCCGACCGCGTACGGCGTCGTCGAGTTCGACGCGCACGGCGCCGCCGTCTCGCTCGAAGAGAAGCCCTCCGCTCCCAAAAGCAACTACGCCGTGCCCGGGCTGTACTTCTATGACAACGATGTCGTCGAGATCGCACGGGGCCTGAGGCCCAGCGCGCGCGGAGAGTATGAGATCACCGACGTCAACCGCGCCTACCTCGAGCGCGGCAGGCTCCAGGTGGAGGTTCTCCCCCGCGGCACCGCGTGGCTCGACACGGGGACGTTCGACCAGATGCTGGATGCTGCGGAGTACGTGCGCACCATCCAGCGGCGGACGGGCATGAGTATCGGCGTGCCTGAGGAGGTCGCTTGGCGTCGCAGGCGCCTGTCGGACGACGCCCTGCGCACCCGCGCCGAGAAACTCGTGAAGTCCGGCTACGGCACGTATCTGCTCGAAGTCCTGGAGAGGGGTCGCTGATGTCGCATCTGCTCGTGACGGGAGGCGCCGGTTTCATCGGGTCGAACTTCGTGCACCACGTCGTCCGCCACACCGATCACCACGTGACTGTGCTCGACGCGCTCACCTACGCCGGCAACCTGGAGTCGCTGGCAGGGCTCCCGGAAGACCGTGTCACGTTCGTCAAGGGCGACATCACCGACGCCGGCCTCGTCGACGAGCTGTTCGCCCGAGTCGACGCCGTCGTGCACTACGCGGCCGAGTCGCACAACGACAATTCGCTGCACGATCCGCGTCCGTTCCTCGACACGAACATCGTCGGCACCTACACGCTGCTCGAGGCCGCCCGCCGGCAGGACCAGCGGCTCCACCACATCTCGACCGACGAGGTCTACGGTGAGCTCGAGCTGGACGATCCTGCCCGGTTCACGGAGTCCACGCCCTACAACCCGTCGAGCCCCTACTCGTCGACGAAGGCCGGCAGCGATCTGCTCGTGCGCGCGTGGGTGCGCTCATTCGGCGTCCGCGCGACGATCTCCAACTGCTCGAACAACTACGGTCCCTACCAGCACGTCGAGAAGTTCATCCCGCGTCAGATCACGAACGTCATCCGCGGCATCCGCCCGAAGCTGTACGGCGCGGGCGAGAACGTGCGCGACTGGATCCACGCAGACGACCACTCGTCCGCCGTGCTGACGATCCTCGACAGGGGTGAGATCGGCGAGACCTATCTGATCGGCGCCGACGGCGAGAAGAACAACAAGGACGTCATCGAGCTCATCCTCGGGCTCATGGGCGAGCCGACGGACGCCTACGACCACGTCACGGATCGCGCGGGCCATGACCTGCGCTATGCGATCGACTCGACGAAGCTGCGCACCGAGCTGGGCTGGACGCCCTCATACGGCGATTTCGAGGCCGGGCTCGCGGCGACGATCCAGTGGTACCGCGACAACGAATCGTGGTGGGCTCTGTCGAAGCACGACGTCGAGGCCTTCTATGCCTCGAAAGGCCAGTGATGAGTTTCGGCAAGTCCCTCGAGCGCGTCGAGACCCCGATCCCGGGGCTCGTCGTGTGGGAACTGCCCGTCCACGGCGACAATCGTGGATGGTTCAAGGAGAACTGGCAGCGCGAGAAGATGATCGCACTGGGGCTCCCCGACTTCGGGCCCGTGCAGAACAACGTGTCGTTCAACGACGCCGTGGGCACCACGCGCGGCATCCACGCCGAGCCATGGGACAAGTGGGTCTCGGTCGCCACAGGCCGCATCTTCGGCGCGTGGGTCGACCTGCGCGAGGGCCCGACGTTCGGGGCCGTCTTCACGACCGAGATCGATCCATCCCGCGCGATCCTCGTGCCGCGCGGAGTCGGCAACGGGTACCAGACGCTCGAGCCCGACACGGCCTACACCTATCTCGTGAACGACCACTGGTCGCCCGAGGCGGAGTACACGTTCCTCAACCTCGCTGATGAGACCGCGGCGATCGCGTGGCCGATCCCGCTGGTCGACGTCGAGATCTCGGCGAAGGACGCCGCGCACCCGCGTCTCGCCGATGTCGTGCCCATGGCGCCGCGCAGGACCCTCGTGATCGGTGCGAACGGTCAGCTCGGCCGTGCGCTGCGCCAGGAGTTCGGCGACGCCTCCCACATCGAGTACACAGGACGCGACGATTTTGATCTCGCTGGGGGCGATTTGGCGACCGCACGTCGCTGGCGCGACTACGGCGTCATCGTCAACGCCGCCGCCTACACGGCCGTCGACCTCGCCGAATCGGCAGAGGGACGCAGGGAAGCATGGGCGGCCAACGCGACGGGAGTGGCAGCCCTCGCCCGCGTCGCGGCGGAGAACAGCATCACCCTCGTGCATGTCTCGAGCGATTACGTGTTCGACGGCACGCGCGACGGCGCGTATCCCGAAGATGCGCCGTTCGCGCCGCTCGGCGTGTACGGCCAGACAAAGGCCGCCGGCGACGCGGCCGTCACGACGGCACCACGACATTACATCGTGCGCACGTCGTGGGTAATCGGCGACGGAAAGAACTTCGTGCGCACGATGGCCTCGCTCGCCGAGCACGGCATAGATCCGGATGTCGTCGATGACCAGGTAGGGCGCTTGACGTCCACGGACGACATCGCGGTCGGCATCCATCACTTGCTCACCACCGGAGCCCCGTTCGGCACGTACAACCTCACCGGCGGGGGGGAGCCGATGTCATGGGCGGACGTCGCGCGCGGTGTCTACGAGCTCACGGGCCACGACCCCGCACGGGTGACCGGCGTGCCGACAGAGCAGTACTTCAGAGGGGTTGCCGCGCCCGTCGCGCCGCGCCCGCGTAACTGCGTGCTGGATCTGACGAAGATCACCGCTGCGGGGTTCGCGCCAACCGACTCGATGAAGATACTCGCGGCCCATCTGCGCAGGGACACCACGTCGCACGCGTGACTCGCGACATCCTGCGGAGCTCGGCGACCGCCCCGTAGCTGAGTACGCACTCATGCTGCCGGAGCGGGGAAGGGTAGGATTTCGAGTTGGCCCCGACGCCTTCGGCGCCTGTCCGCCTACGGAGACCCCTCGTGTCACACATCCTCCAGAACATCGTCTTTCCACTCGATCGCGACCCTGATCTCCTCCCCCTCTACGTCGACCCCGAGACCTGGTCGGTCATCGACGAACAACCCGTGCGCGTGTCCAGCCGGGCGCAGCTCGGCAATATCCTCGACCGCACGACGGCACGCATCGTCGCCGGTCGCCGTGTCTCGTTCGGCACGTACTTCAATGCCTTTCCCGCATCGTATTGGCAGCACTGGACCGCTGTGCGCGACGTGAAGCTGCACGTACGGACGAGCGGACCCGCGACGATCCTTGTCTACCGCTCGAACGGCGGCGGCACAAAGCAGCGCCTCGACACCCGCGAGGTCGACGGCATAACCGAATCGACGTTCGACCTCGTCCTTGACCAGTACAGCGACGGCGGGTGGATCTGGTTCGACATCGTCGCGGACGAGAAGAACGCCGTCTTCCAAGGCGCGGAGTGGACAACCGAACAGGAGCCCGCCCGCGCCGGCAACGCCTCCATCGGCATCACGACATACAACAAGCCCGACTACTGCGTCGAGACGCTCAAGACGCTCTCGGAGTCGCCGGGGGTGATGGAGCTCATCGACCGCGTCTACGTCATCGATCAGGGCACCGAGCGCGTCGCCGACCGCCCCGAATACCCAGAACTGCAGGAAGCCCTGGGCGACGCACTCGCCGTACTGACACAGCCCAACCTCGGTGGCTCCGGCGGTTTCGCGCGCGCGATGTCCGAGACTCTCGACGCGGGCGCGAGCGAGTTTGTCCAGTTGCTCGACGACGATGTGCGTATCGAGCCCGAGTCGTTGCGCCGCTCGATCATGTTCGGCCGGTTCGCCACCACGCCCATGATCGTGGGCGCGCACATGTTTGATCTGCTCGACCGACCGAAGCTCCATGCGTGGGCCGAGGTCGTCGACGATCGCTCCTTCATGTGGCGTAATCTCTTTCAAGAGAAGATGCCGCACGACTTTAGCGTGTCGAACCTGCGTCAGTCGCCGATCCTCCACATGCGGCTCGATGCCGACTACAACGGCTGGTGGATGTGCCTGATCCCGGTCCAAGTGATCCGCGAAGTGGGGCTGTCGCTCCCCGCGTTCATCAAGTGGGACGACGCCGAATTCTGCCTACGCGCGCGAAAGTCGGGCTTCCCGACCGTGTCGGTCCCGGGAGTCGCGCTGTGGCACGTCTCGTGGGTGGGCAAGGACGACTCGATCGACTGGCAGGCGTACTTCCACGCCCGCAACCGCATCGTCGCGGCGCTATTGCACTCGGGTCAGCCTAACGGCGGCACGCTACTGCGCCACAGCCGCCGGGTTGATCTGAAGCACCTCATGATGATGCAGTACTACCCCGTCGCGCTGCGCCACCGCGCCCTCCGCGACCTGCTGACCGGCCCGGCGCACATGTGGGACACCCTCGGCACGGCGATGCCCGCCGCCCGCAAGATGGCCGCGGACTTCCCCGAGACCGTCGTGCACCGCAAGGCCGGCGTGCCGCTGCGCGCGCGGCGCGGGCGCCTCGTGTTCAAGCGACTGAAGATGCACCAGTTCGACAGCCCCACGGGGCTGCACCTGAGGTGGTTCACTCTGAGAACCATCGTGTCGCACTGGTTTCACAGACCGGACGCCGCCAATGTAACCCAGCCCGAGGTCGAGTTCGGCAAGGGCGATGCCAATTGGTGGCGTGTGCCGCTCTACGACAGCGCGCTCGTCAACTCGGCGGACGGCTCGGGCAAGTCGATCTATACGCGCGACCGCGCCAAGTTCCGCCGCATGCTAATCGACAGCGTGCGTCTGCACGGCCGCATCGCGAAGGAATGGCCCCGCCTGGCGGCGGAGTATCGCGCGGCGCTGGGCGATCTGACGTCGCACGAGGCGTGGCATCGGCGGTTCGACGAAACGCGCTGACCCCGCCGGGCGCCAGAGTTACGGGCGGTAAAAGCCGTCGGCGACATCCCGCTTGCGCCCGGCGAGCCGACGCGCCAGCGTTGGGAAAGCGGGGTCGGCGGTGGGGCGGTTCTGCTCCTCGCGCAGGTCGGCCCCCGCCTCGACGAGGTTCCACCCGGTGCCGAGATCAAGCAACGACTGGTGCTTGATGTCGTAATAACCTGGCCGCCCGAGGATGACGGTTCCCGCGGCGCCCGCCGCAGCGGCCATGAGGTGCAGGTGGAATCGCGTGGTCAGCCACTGCTGGCGCGCCCGTGCGGGCAGCCCATCGTTCCATACTCGCCCGAACGGGTAGAAGGTCGCCTCCGGCCGCAGACGGGCGTAGTGCGCGTCGTCGGGAGCGACGGCTTCGACGAACCCGACCTCCGCTTTCGGGTTCCCCCCAGTAAAGGTGAGCACCGAGTGCTCCGCCGCCTGCTCAGACCACGCGCGCATGTCGCCCTGGACGAGCACCATCCGATCGGGCGTCGGTTCCTGCGCATACAACGCCCGTCGCATACCGATCGCGAGAAAGGCATCGTCCAGTCCGACCGGCACACCGCAGAACGCGGAGGTCGCGGCATCCCGCACCTCCACGACGTCAAACTGGGCGAGCTGGGATCGCACCCACTCAGCGTGCGCGTCGTCGATAGGGAGCAGACCCAGGCCCGTCACGGCGATGCGGACGCCGAACTCTCGGTGTACCGCGGTCGCGGCGGCGAGCAGCCCAAGATTGTCCTGCCACATCGAGTTGAGATAGCCGCCGCCGACGATGTGGAGTGACGCGATGTCGCGGAGCGCGAGCAAACCTGCGTCGAAGCGAGGTGAGCCGAGGTCGAGGATGAGGGCCGAGATCCTCCCCTCATCCTCGACCGGATCATGGCTCGGGCTCCCCATCGCGAGCTCCCATAGGGTGTTCGTCACCTGAAGGTGCGGATGCGCGCCGCGAAAGAGGTGCGCGGCGCGGCCCGGATGCGGTGAGTCGAGCCACACGGGACTGCGCGGATGGGTCTTGGCGAGGTAGTCGAGCCAGGATCGCGTAATGAGCTCATCGCCGTAGTTGGGATGACCCGCCGTCGACACGAGGTACAGGGGCTTCGGACGCAGCCACGGCCCGACCACGCGCCTCACGAGGCGTACTCGGCGTTGTAGCGGTCGAGCACCTCGGCGATCGGAGCGTCTAGCTGCAGGCGTCCCTTGTCGAGGTAGAGGCCGCGTTTGCAGAACCGGCGCAGGTCGCGCTCGCTGTGCGAGACGAAGAACAGGGTGCGCCCTTCTGCTAGAAGCTCGTCGATGCGCTGATAGCACTTGTTGCGGAAGGCCTTGTCCCCCACGGCGAGCACTTCGTCTACGAGGAGGATCGGCTCCTCGAGCTGCGAGACGACCGAGAACGCGAGGCGAACCTTCATGCCGTTGGAAAGGTGCTTGTAGGGGGTGTCGATGAAACCCTCAAGCTCGGCGAAGCCGATGATGTCGTCGAAGCGCCGGGCGACCTCGGATTTTCGCATCCCGTGAAGGCCCGCCGTGAGGTCGACATTCTCACGCACCGTGAGGTCTCCGACGAAACCGCCTGTGATCTCGATGAGCGGCGCGACGCCGCCGTGTACGGTAACCGAGCCCTCGTCGGGCAGCAGCACGCCCGCCACGAGCTTGAGCAGCGTCGACTTGCCTTGGCCGTTGCGCCCGACGACGCCGATCGACTCGCCCGGACGCACACTGAAGGTCACGTCCCGCAGCGGCCAGAACTCGCCCGGCCGGCTGCGGCGCGGCGAATCGGCGAACAGGTCTTTGATGCTGCGCCGACCGCGTCGATTGCGCCGGAAGCGCACGCCGAGGTCGCGCACCTCAATCGCCAGTTCGCCAGACGTCATCACAGCTCCTTCAGCACGGGTCGCTCGAGTCGGCGGAAAGTGTAGACACCCGCTACGAGGAAGCCAACGCACATGACGACGCCGACTACGACGCTCAGGGTGTCCCACGCCTCGGAGAAGAATCCGACGCGATAGAGGATGAAGACCCCCGACAGGGGATTGAAGGCCGCGATCGGCTCGGCCCAGCTCGGCAGATCCGACACCGAGTAGATGATGGGCGAGGCATAGAAGAGCACGCGAAGGATGAGCCTGGTCGTGCGCTCGAGATCGGAGTAGAGCACGCATAGCGGCGCCACCAGCAGACCCAGCCCGACCAGGAGCATCGTCTGCAGCAGTGCGGCGACCGGGAACAGCAACAGACTCCAGTTAATCTCGATGGCGGTCGTGCTGGTGAACATCGCGACGACGACGAAGCCGGCGAGCACGGGCAGAGAGCACAAGAACTCGATGCCCTTGCTCAGCACGATGCGGTTCACCCAAATCGAGCGCGGGATCGCTGTCGAGCGCACGAGCCGCGCATCTTTGCTGAACGCCCGTGTGAAGTCCGACACGCACGCGTTGAACCATACCCACGGCAGCAGCGCCGTGATTAGGAACACGATGTATGGGTCGTGGCCTACTGTGCGCTGGAATACCTGCGTGAAGACGAACCAGTAGATGAGGCTCATGACCAGCGGATCGAGGATCGACCACAGGTAGCCGAGCGCGCTCGTCGCATAGCGCACGCGCAGATCGCGCGCCGAGAGTAGCCACAGCGAGTGGAGGTAGCGTTGCGGGGATCCCGGCGCGCCGACGGTGGCGGAGCTCACAGTATCGATCCTAGGCGGCGCCTCGCGTGCACGACGTCACCAGCCGAGCCGCGCATCCCGAGCCGGGTGGTCGAACGAAGTCATACCTGAAGAGAGGACCTCACGCGAGCTGGTTGTTCCACATCGACAGTGCCGAGCCGATGGCCATGTGCATGTCGAGGTACTGATATGTGCCGAGCCGGCCGCCGAAGAAGACGTCCTTCTCGCCCTTGCCTAGTTCGCGGTACGCGAGCAAGCCATTACGGTCGTCGGGTGTGTTGATCGGATAATATGGCTCGTCGTCCCGGTCGGCGAAGCGCGAGAATTCGCGCATGATGACCGTCTTGTCCTTCGGATAGCGGTCTTCGCGCTCGGGGTGGAAGTGACGGAACTCGTGGATGCGGGTGTACGGCACACCCGCATCGGCGTAGTTCATGACCGACGTGCCCTGGAAGTCGCCGACCGACAACACCTCCTGCTCGAGGTCGATCGTGCGCCAGCTGAGCGCACCCTCGGTGTAGTCGAAGTAGCGGTCGACGGGGCCGGTGTAGACGATGGGGACCTGCCCAACGGTCGCCTTCTTGTTATAGGGCTGTGACTCGTCGAAGAAGTCGGTCGATAGGCGAACCTCGATGTTCGAGTGGTCGGCCATCCGCTCGATCCACGCGGTGTAGCCGTCGGTCGGCAGGCCCTCCCATGTGTCGTTGAAGTAGCGGTTGTCGTAGGTGTAGCGGACGGGAAGGCGGCTGATGATGTCGGCCGGCAGCTCCTTGGGGTCGGTCTGCCACTGCTTGCCGGTGTAGTCGCGAATGAACGCCTCGTACAGGGGCCGGCCGATGAGACCGATGCCGCGCTCCTCGAGGTTCTGCGCCGTCTTGGGGTCGAACTCGCCCGCGAGTTCGTGCACGAGGGCGCGCGCCTCGTCGGGCGAGTGGGCGCTCTGGAAGAACTGGTTGATCGTGCCGAGGTTGATCGGCAGTGGGAACACGACACCCTTATGGTTCGTATACACGCGGTGGACATAGTCCGTGAAGGTCGTGAAGCGATTGACGTACTCCCACACCGTCGGATTCGACGTGTGGAAGAGGTGCGCTCCATAGCGGTGCACCTCGATGCCCGTCTCGGGCTCGTTTTCGCTGTATGCGTTGCCGCCGATGTGGTGACGGCGGTCGATGACGGTGACCTTGCGGCCGGCGGCCGCGGCCCGTTCGGCGATCGTAAGACCGAAGAAACCGGAACCGACGATGAGGAGATCCATGCGATGCGAGTGCTTTCGTGAGGCGGATGCCGCCGACACGGCGACGCGGCGGACAGAGGCGCCGACACGGCGTTCGAGTCTACCGGGTGGCAACGGCCGCACCCTGTGAGACCGCCTCCTGGTGCCGCCTCCCGCTGCCGCGTTCGGGAGAGGCGGCGCCTGCTCCTGCACAATTGGCTTCATGCATTCTCTCGCCGGTCGCCGCGTCGCGATCATCTCACGGATCTACGGCCCCGAACCAGGAGCCGCGTCCTTCCGGCTCGGCTCGCTCGCCCGTGTTCTTCGCGACCGTGGCGCCGAGGTGACGGTCCGCACCACGACGAGGCCCGCCGGCTACGAGGGCGACCCGCCGGATCATGAGGGCATCACGATCCGGCGGGCGTGGGCGTTGCGCGATCGCGCCGGTTACATCCGCGGCTATCTGCAATACATGAGCTTCGACATCCCCGCGTTCTTCCGAGTGCTGTTCTCCCGCCGTGTCGACTTCGTGATTGTCGAGCCGCCGCCCACGACGGGCGCCGTGGTGCGCATCGCGTGCGCTCTGCGCCGCATCCCCTACGCCTACTACGCCGCCGACGTCTGGTCGGACGCCGTCGAGCTCACGGAAGCACCCTCGTTGGTCGCGCGGGTCGTGCGCACTTTCGAGCGCTTCGCGTATCGGGGCGCCGCGGTCGTCGTGTCGGTCTCGGAGGACTTCACCGCGCGGATCCGCGCCATCGCGCCGACGGCACGGATCGCGACGGTCGGCAACGGGTTTGACGAGTCGCTGTTCTCCGACGAGGGCATGCATCGCAGCCTGGCCGGGCCGTATCTGCTCTATGCCGGGACGGCGTCCGAGGTCCACGGTGCCGGCGTCTTCGTCGAGGCCATGCCGGCGGTGCGCGCCGCGGTCCCGGACGCCCGGCTCGTCTTCGTGGGCCAGGGCGCCGATCGCGCGGCCATGCAGGCGCGCGCCGACGAGCTCGCCCCTGGCGCCGTGCAGTTCCATCCGCGGCTCTCGCCGCAGGAGACGGCGGAGTGGATCCGCGGCGCGGCTGCCTCGCTCGCGAGCATGCGGCCCGAGGGGCGATACCGCGCATTCCCCGCGAAGATGCACGCCTCGGTCGGGTGCGGCACGCCCGTCGTCTACGCGGGCGACGACCCCGGACGCTCGTTCACCGAGATCAACGGCATCGGGTGGGGCGTCGACTACGACGTGGATGCCGCGGCCACCGCCATGATCAGCGCGCTCACACGCCCGCGGGACGACGGAGAGCGGCGTCGCCTCGCGCGGTGGGCCCGCGAGAACGTCTCTCTGCGCGCCGTCTCGGAACGGTTCGTCGAAGCCGTCGAGTCCGCTCCCGCCCAGCGCCGTCCCCCCGCTTCGCCCCAGGAGTCAGACCGTTGAGCAGTCTCGCCCCCCGCGCCCGCATCCTGTGCATCTCGCTGTCGCACATCGTCTCCGATGCACGCGTGCTGCGGCAGATCTCGCTCCTCGCCGAGTTCGGCGACGTCACGACGATCGGCTATGGACCTGCCCCGGCCGACGCGACGGAGCACATCATCGTCCCCGATCACCTCAAGACCCTCCCCCAATCCCCGACCGGGGTGATCAAGCTGGCCCTCCGTCGGCTCAGCGCCGCCGAGCTCGCCGCGCCGGCCATCCAGTGGTCGCTTCGCGCCCTCGAGGGGCACGAATTCGACCTCGTCGTCGCGAACGAGGCGCGCGTGCTCGCCCTCGCCGATCGTGTCGCGCAGGGAGCACCCGTGTGGGCCGACATGCATGAGTGGGCCCCCGAGGAGCGCACCCACATCCTGTCCTGGCGTCTTCTCGTAGCGCCTCTCATGACCCACCTGTGCGCGCGCTATCTGCCGCAGGCGGCCGTCGTCACCACCGTCGCCGAGAACATCGCCGACCTCTACCGCGAGCGGTTCGGTGTCACGTGCGTACTCATGCGGAACGCCGGGCCGTGGCGCAACCTCGCCGTCACTCCGCTCGAAGAAGATCGGATCCGGCTGGTGCACAGCGGCATGGCGGTGCACGGCCGCCGCCTCGAGCTCATGATCGATGCGATGCGGCGACTGGACGACCGGTACACGCTCGATCTGTACCTCGTCGGGGCGGGCGACGGCGGCGCCTACCTGCAGGAGCTCAAGCAGTCGGCGGCGGACGATCCGCGCATAATCTTCCAAGAGCCCGTCGCCCCCGCACTGCTCCCGGACGCGCTCAACGAATACGACGTGGGGGTGTTCTGGATCCCTCCGACGCACACCAACGCGCGCTTCGCGCTGCCCAACAAGTTCTTCGACTTCGTGCAGGCAAGGCTCGCGATCGCGGTCGGGCCTTCGATCGAGATGGCGACGCTGCTCGAGCGGTACTCGCTCGGCGTCGTCAGCGCCGGCTTCGACGTCGAGGACTGCGTCGCGTCGCTCGAGTCGCTCGATCCCACGGCGATCCTCGCGGCCAAGAACGCCTCGGACGCGGCCTCGAAGGAACTCAGCTTCGAGCACGAGGCGACCGTCGCGCGCGAGTTCCTCCGGCGGGTGCTCGGCGTTGCCGAGATCGAGTCCTCGGGTCAAGCCTGATACCATCGTAGCAATCCTCGACACGTGCGACCGGCACGCCGAGGGCGTTTTTCTGTGTGAGGGAAGGTATCGATGGCGTCGGCGATGCCACTGCTCAGTCTCGTCATCCCCGCGTACAACGAGGTCGATTCCGCGGAAGACATCGCGGGCTTCTATCGGGACATCATCGCGGCCCACCCCGACGTGGCGTTCGAGCTCATCGTCGTCGACGACGGCTCGACGGACGGCACGAAAGATGCCTTGCTCGAGACGCTCGATGGTGTCGGGCCGGCCCGGATCGTCAGCCTCTCGCGCAACTTCGGCTCGCACGCGGGGATCAGTGCGGGCTTCGCCCACGCGCGCGGTGACGCTGCACTCACCCTGAGCGCCGACGGGCAGGAGCCCCTCGAGGCCATCGCCGACTTCATCCAGGAGTGGCGCGAGGGCGCCGACATCGTGTGGGGCCTGCGCGCCACACGGGCCGTCAAAAAGGGCATGGGCGACTCGTTCGCACGCGGCTTCTCACGCATCTACGGCGCCAACTCCGATGTGCCGAACTATCCCGCCGAAGGCCCCTCGCAGATCCTCGCTTCGCGTGCCGTCCTCGACGCCCTCGTCGCGATGCCCGAGCTCAACCGCAACGTCCTCGCGATGGCGGCCTGGGTCGGGTTCGATCAGCGACGCGTGTACTTCGAGCAGCTCCCCCGCCCGCACGGCGTGAGCAAGTGGACGACCAAGCGCAAGATGAAGCTCGTCGTCGACTCATTCGTCGAGTTCTCGCACGCCCCCGTGGAGTGGGTCGCGTGGGGCGGCCTCATCATCGGCGCGCTCGGCGCCCTCAGCCTCATCGCAGCGATCGTGCTCGCCTTCTTCACGCCGCTCGGCGCTATCGCGGCCCTGCTCAGCGGCCTCGTGCTCGCGGTCGGGGGCATGGTCCTCGTCGGCATCGGCGTGCTGGGCGAGTACGTCTGGCGCGCCGGCGACGACGCCCGCCGCCGACCCGTCTACATCGTCCGCTCGGTCGCCGAAATCACGGTCGGCGCCCGGAAGAACCCCTCAGGAGAGTCATGAACCGCACCGTCGCCCTCGGCGCTCCCACCGTCGGCCAGGAGGAGCTCGACGCGATCAAGGAGGTGTTCGAGTCGGGCTGGCTCTCCGGCGCCGGCCCCTCGTGCCTGGCGTTCGAGAAGGAGTTCGCCGACGTCGCAGGTGTGGCGAATGTGCTCTCGACGAGCAACTGCGGCTCGGCGCTGCACCTCGCCCAGCTCACGCTGGGCGTGAAGCCCGGCGACGAGGTCATCGTCGGCGACTACACCTTCCCCGCCACCGGCCACTCCGTCCTGTGGTCGGGCGCGAAGCCCGTCTTCGTCGACGTGCGTCCCGACACGTGGTCCATCGACCCCGCGCTCATCGAGGCGGCCATCACACCCCGCACGGTCGGCATCATCGCCGTCGACCCGTTCGGGCAGCCGGCCGATTACGACGAGATCACCGCAATCGCGCGCAAGCACGGACTGTGGGTCATCGAGGATGCCGCGTGCGCGACCGGTGCGACCTACAAGGGCCGCAAGGTCGGCTCGCTCGCCGACGCCACCGCCTACAGCTTCCACGGCCGTAAGGGCATCACCTCGGGCGAGGGCGGGGCGCTCGCGAGCGCCGACGCCGACCTCATCGCCCACGCGCGCAAGCTCCACACCTACGGCATCGCGCCCGCGATCACGCGCGAGGGCTCGACCGAGCTCCCCGTGCCGTCGTTCGACGAGCTCGGCTACAACTACCGCCTTTCGGACGTGCAGGCCGCCATCATGCGCGTGCAGGTGCGCCGACTGCCCGAGCTGCTCGCTGCCCGCGGCCGCGCAGCGGACGGCTATGCCCAGCTGCTCGGCGACATCGCCGAAGTGACGCTCCCGACCGCCCTCCCCGACCGCACGCACCCGTGGCAGTCCTACGTCATCGCCGTCGCCCCCGAGCTCGACCGCGGCTCCGTCGCGATGGCGCTGCGCGCCGCCGGCGTCGGATGCAACTTCGGCACTTACGCCAGCCATCTGCAGCCGCTGTACGGCGAGCAGGCTCCGCTGCCCGTGTCGGCCGACGTCTTCGCCCGGCACATCGCCATCCCGATGCACGCCAACCTCATTGAGGACGACGTCGCGTACGTCGCCGAGACGCTCCGCCAGGTCGTCACCGACCCCGCCAACCGCCGTTGACCCACGCAAGGAACCAGGACATGACTCAGAACCGCACCGCATTCGTCACCGGAGGGGCCGGCTTCATCGGCCTGCACGTCGTCAACCAGCTGCTGGAGCGCGACTGGAAAGTCCGCATCTTCGACAGCATGTGGCGCGGCGACCGCGACCGCGCCAACGCGCTCGCGCAGTCGCACGGTGTCGAGGTCGTCGACCAGGACGTCCGCTCGGGCTCGGCCGTCGCGGCGGCGATGAAGGG
Organism: Microbacterium sp. NPDC055910; assembly: GCF_042271185.1. Lineage (NCBI taxonomy): Bacteria > Bacillati > Actinomycetota > Actinomycetes > Micrococcales > Microbacteriaceae > Microbacterium > Microbacterium sp. NPDC055910. The sequence goes on along the minus strand of NZ_JBHJZS010000004.1, from coordinate 98,681 downwards.
ATCTACCCACGTCATCCACCTCGCCGCCGACTCGATCAACAAGAGCGTCGCCGATTCGTACAGCTCGGTCGACATCAACATGGTCGGCTCGCACAACGTGTTCGCCACGGCTGCCGACCAGGGCATCCAGCGTGTCGTCTATGCCTCAAGCGCCTCGGTCTACGGCGACCCCAAGAAGCTCCCCATGCACGAGGACGACGAGCTTAGCCCCCTGACGCCGTACTGCATCGGCAAGCGCACGGGCGAAGACCTCCTGCGCTACTACGAGCGCAAGGCCGGCCTGTCGTGGATCGCGCTGCGGTTCTTCAACGTCTACGGACCCGGCCAGAAGACCACTGCGTACTACACCAGCGTCATCAACCACTTCGTCAACCGTCTTCGCAACGGCGAGCCGCCCATCATCGACGGCGCCGGTGAGCAGTCAATGGACTTCATCCACGTGCACGACATCGCGCGCGCCGTGGTCCTCGCGACCGAGGCCGACCAGGGCAACGCAGCGATCAACGTCGGCACGGGCATCGACACGAGCGTCGCCGACCTCGCCCGCATCCTCATCGATGCGATCGGCGCCAAGGTCGAGCCGCAGTTCAACCCGCGGGAGGTGCTCGTGAGCCGCCGTGCGGCCGACACGACCCGCGCCAAGGAGATGATCGGGTTCGAGTACAGCATCCCCGTCGGCGAGGGCATGACCGACCTCATCCGCTACGAGCACGCGCAGGGCTGACCGATGGGCGCCGGCCTGCCGCCGAACCCCTACAGCGACCACGCCTGGGTCATCGGCGCGCCCGCCGTCGGGGTCGGCACGTGGATCGGCGCCTTCACGGTGATCGATGGCTCGGGCGGTCTCACGATCGGCGCCGGCTGCGACATCTCGTCGGGCGTGCAGATCTACACGCACTCCTCGGCGCGTCGGTGCGTCTCGGGCCGGAGCTTCGCCGAGGTCGAGAGGCAGCCTGTCACGATCGGCGACCGCGTCTTCATCGGCGCGGGAGCGATCATCAACATGGGCGTCACGATCGGCGATGAGGCGGTCGTGGGCGCCGGAGCCGTCGTCACGACGGATGTCGCGCCGCGGACGGTCGTCGCGGGCGTGCCCGCCCGCCTCGTCGCCCAGGTCGAGCTTGGGACGCCCGACTCCCCCCGCCCGGAGTTCCGCCGCGTCGACCCGTCCTGACGGGCCACGACGCCGGGTGCGCCGGTGTCAGCGCGCGGCGCCTGCCGTGAGGGCCGCGTCGACGATGCGGTGCGCGGGCAGAATCGAGCGACGCTCGGCATCTTGATCCACGCGGCCGTCGACGACGTCGAGGAAGCGATCCAGCTGCGTCGCGAGCGGCTCGCGGCCCGTGATCTCGGGCACCTCCATCTCGGTGACCTGACGGAATCCGGCGCCGCCGGGTCGGTCCTCCGAGATCGACGTGTGGCGGTACAGCGTCACGCCACGGCGCAGCAAGTCGATCTCGACCATGTCATCGAGCGTCTGCACGAGGAGCGACCGCACTTTGCGCTGACCGAGTCGCGATGCCGACGCCGAGGCCATGCCACCGCCCGCGAAGGCGAGCGAGACGTCGACGACGTCCTCGGCCCCTTCGACCGACAACGGGTGGAAATGGCCTACCTCGACGTTGATCGAGCACGGGTCCTCGCCGCCGAACAGCTGCGAGATGAGGTCGACGTCGTGCACGAGCAGGTCCCACGCTACGCCTGTCTTGATGCGCGGCACGTAGGGCGAATGCCGGTCGGCGCGCGCGTAGAGCGGACCCTCGATCATGCGCTTCGCCGCGATGACTGCGGGGTTGTAACGCTCGAGGAAGCCGCACATGATCGGAGTGCCGGTCGATTCGGCGAGATCCAGGATCTCGACGGTCTGGTCGAGCGAAGGGCACACGGGCTTCTCGACGAGGAGCGGCTTGCCCGCCCGCAAGACGTCGCCCGCGATCGTGTAGTGGTGCTCGGTGGATGCCGCGACCACGACGGCGTCGACGGACGAGACGACCTCGAGGTCGGGCCTCCACTCGGCGCCGTGCTGCTCGGCGAGCGCGCGCCCGGACTCCTCGAAGGGGTCAATGACGTAGGCGAGTTCGGCTGCCGGGCTCTCGGCGATTACGCGGGCGTGGTTGCGCCCCATCGATCCGGCGCCGACGAGCGCGAGGCGACGCTCGGCCATCATGCCCCCAGCGCGGCGCGGACAGCCGTCGAGATCGTATCGAGATCGGCCTCGGCCACGTAGGGGTGCACCGGGATCGATAGGCAGCGACGCGCCGCCTCTTCAGCGACGGGGGTCTCGGAGCGCACGACGTCGGCACGGTCGCGATACGTGTCGTAGTCGTAGACGGGCTTGGGGTAGTAGATTCCGCTGCCGACGCCGTCCTCGGCGAGCGATGCGATGACGGCATCGCGGTCGGTGCCCTCGGGCAGCAGCACGGTGTACTGGTGCCACACGTGCTCGCGCCCCTCGAGCTGCGCGGGCAGGACGAGCCCGGGGATATCACCGAGCCGCGCGGTCAGGCCGGCGGCGTTACGGCGTCGAGCCTCGAGCTGCGCTGGGTAGGCGTCGAGCTGCGGCAGCACGAGCGCCGCCTGGAGGTCGGTCATGCGGTAGTTGTGACCCGCCATGACGTACTCGTAGCGCTGGCGCATGCCCTGATTGCGCATGATGCGCAGCTTCTCGGCGATCGCGTCGTCGTTGGTCGTGAGGATGCCGCCCTCGCCGGTCGTGAGGTTCTTCGTCGCGTAGAACGAGAAGCTGCCGATGCCGAAGCCGCCGACGGGCGTGCCCCGATACATCGCGCCGTGGGCCTGCGCGGCGTCTTCGACGATCGCGAGACCGTGTTGCTCAGCCAGCTCGACGAGCGGTGCCATATCGGCCGACTGGCCGTACAGGTGCACGGGCATGATGACCTTCGTGCGGTCGGTGATCTGCGCGGCCACCGATGCCGGGTCGAGGGCGAAGTCGTTCGTGCGGATGTCGCCGAACTTCGCGGTCGCGCCCGCCTCCAGGATCGCGTTGAGCGTCGCGATGAACGTGAACGGGCTCGTGATCACCTCGTCGCCTGGCTGCAGATCCAGCGCCTGGATGGCTGCCACGAGAGCGGTCGTCCCGTTGTTGAGGGCCACGGCGTGTCTGACGCCGTGCATCTCGGCGAACCGCGCCTCGAACTCTGCGACGACCGGACCCTGGGCGACGATTCCGGAGCGGATGACGGCGAGTACACGCTCTTCAACTTCGGGGCCGAGCTTCACGACGGAGACGGGAATCACGGGGACTGCCTTTCGGAGGATTGTCGACCGGATGGCCACCGAGAATCTTATCCGAGTGCACTCCGGGGCCCTGCCGGGTATGCCGCTCTCAGGTTCGGGATCGACCCTGCGGTAGACTCTTCCAGTTCTCGAAGGCCCGTCGGGCCGCAACGACAAGGGTTTCTATTGGTCTTCGCTGAAGTGCACTCGGCGGCTTTCGTCGGTCCTGGAGTCACCCTCGGTGATAATGTCGTGATCGGCCCCTTGGCCGTCATCCTCGGCCCGTGCACGATCGGTGCCCGCACGTGGATAGGCGCCGGGAGCAAGATCGGCTCGCCGCCCGAGATTTCCTCCCTCCGCCAGAACGCCGCGTGGACGGGTGACCTGGCCCACGAGGGCGTCGTGATCGGCGCGGGTGTCGTCATCCGCGAGAACGTCGTCATCCATCAGGGCAGCCATCGCGCGACGACCGTCGACGACGGCGCGTGGATCCTCAATAGCGCCTACCTCGCGCATGACACCCACGTCGGTGCGGGTGCCACTGTATCGGCAGGCGTCATGGTCGGCGGCCACGCCGAGATAGGCGTCGGCGCGAACATCGGCATGAACGCGACTATCCACCAGCGCCGCCTCGTGGCACCAGGCGCGATGGTCGGCATGGGCACCCCCGTCACGCGCGACATCCCGCCGTTCGCGAAGGTCTACGGCACGCCTCCGCGTGTGCAGGGGGTCAACGCGGTCGGCATGCGACGTGCGGGAGTTCCGGATGCCGCGATCGAGGCGCTCAGCGAGCTGTACGTGTCAGAGACCTCCGATCTGGGCGTCCTCCTCGAAAGCAAGCCGTGGGCGGCTCACCGAGAGCTCCTCGAGTGGTGGTCCACACGCGGAGAGCTTCGTCCGACCCAGCCCGGGGAGCGCACCCGATGACCGAGCCCACCGCGAACGACGGCGTCGAGCAGACGCCCGATCCGACGACGGATGCCCCAGTCACGCCGGCCCAGCGTCGCCGGGCGTTCATCGTCAACGTCATCCGCTGGGTGCTGATTGTCCTCGTGGTGGCGGCTGCGTCGTTCCAGCTCTGGCTCAACTGGAACGTCGTCGTCGAGACCGTCACCGACATGCAGTGGCCCCGCGTCATCCTCTCGTTCCTCGCGGCGATGGCGGGCGTCGGGTTCGCGACCCTCAGCTGGATCGTGCTCGTCGACGACCTCGGCAAGCCGATCGGCTTCGGCCGTGGCGCGCAGATCTTCCTCGTGGGCCAGCTTGGCAAGTACCTGCCCGGCTCGGTGTGGGCGTACGTCCTGCAGATCGAGCTCGGCCACAAGGCCGGTCTCGCGCGGGCGCGCACGTTCGCCGCGACGGTCTTCAACCTCGCCGTCATCCTCGTCGCCGCGCTCCTTGCCGGCGCACTCGCGGTGCCCGAGCTCGTCGCGTCGAACCCCGAGCTCTCGTGGTTGCCGTGGCTCTACCTGCTGCTGCCGGTGGGCCTCGTGATGCTGCATCCGAAGATCCTCACCTCACTCGCGAACTTCGGCTTCCGAATCCTGCGCCGCCCGCGACCCGACCACCCGATCCGGCTCCGCGTCGTGGCCACGTCACTGGGCTTCGCCCTCCTCACCTACCTCTGCTACGGCGCGCACCTGTGGCTGCTCGCCGACACGTGGCAGGGTCTCACGTTCGCGCCGCTGCTCCTGTGCATCGGTACCATGGCGATCGCAATGGTCGTCGGACTCGTCGCCTTCCTGCTGCCGTCCGGCTTCGGCGCGCGGGAGTTCGTCATCATCGCCGCACTCTCGCCGATCGTCGGCATCGGCCCCGCCACCGCCTACGCAGCGGTGAGCCGCCTCATGTTCATCGTCGTCGATCTGCTGTCTGCCGGAACCGCCGCGGGCATCGCCGTCGTCGCCCGGCGCCGTGAGGGCGCGTACCACGGCGACCCCGGCGTCATCAACTGATTCGGAGCACCATGTCTCGCATCCTCGTCGTCGGGGCGGGCATCGTCGGTCTCGCGGCCGCCGAGCGCATCGCCCGGGGCGGTCACACCGTCACGGTCATCGAGAAGGAAGACCGCGTCGCGGCGCATCAGACCGGACGCAATTCAGGAGTCATCCACTCGGGCCTCTATTACAAGCCGGGCAGCATGAAGGCGCAGATGTGCGTCGCGGGGGCGGCCTCGATGAAGTCGTTCGCGCGCGAGCACGGCATCGCAATGAAGGAGACCGGCAAGCTCGTCGTCGCGGTGAAGGACGAGGAGCGTCCGCGCCTCGCCGAGCTCGAACGCCGAGGAATCGCCAATGGCGTGCCACTCGAGCGTCTGACGCCCGAGCAGGCGGCCGAGTACGAGCCGAACGTCGCGTGCGTCGACGCGCTGCACGTCAAGACGACGGCGATCGTCGACTACACGGGCGTCTCGCGAGCTCTCGCGGATTCCGTGCTCGCCCACGGCGGCGAGATCCAGTTTGGACGCCGATTCGTCTCGGCGCACGAGACCGCCGACGGTGTAACGGTCGAGACCCATGCCGGCTCGCACCACGTCGATCTGCTCGTCAACTGCGCCGGCCTCTACAGCGACCGGGTCGCACTGGCCTCGGGCACCCGTCCGGACGTGCGCATAGTGCCGTTTCGCGGCGAGTACTTCGAGCTGCGGCCCGAGCTGCACGACCTGGTCAACGGGCTGATCTACCCCGTGCCCGACCCCGAGTTCCCTTTCCTCGGCGTGCACCTGACGAAGATGGTCGACGGCTCTGTGCACGCGGGCCCCAATGCCGTGCTCGCGCTCGCGCGCGAAGGCTATCGCTGGCGCGATGTGCGCCCTTCGGAGCTCGCGCTGTCACTGACCTGGCCGGGCCTCTGGCGCCTGGGCGCCAAGAATATGAGCGCGGGCGCGAAGGAGATGACCCGATCGGTGTCGCGAAGCCTCTTCGCGCGCAGTCTCTCGGTGCTCGTGCCCGGCATCACTGCTGACGACCTCGTCCCGGCGCCTGCGGGCGTGCGCGCGCAGGCGATGCACCGCGACGGGTCGCTCGTCGACGACTTCTACATCCAGCGGTCGGCGCGCCAGCTTCACATCCTCAACGCCCCCTCGCCGGCGGCCACCGCCGCGCTCGAGATCGCCGCGCACGTCGAGCGCGAAGTCGCGGAGGTGCTCGCATGAGCGTGACGACTGACATCCAGGCCGGGAACGAGACGCCCGACGCGATTGCTTCGCGCGTGCGGGCCTTCATCCCCGCCACGGCGATGGTGGTGCTCGTCGTCGTGGGGTCACTCATCCCGCTGCTGCGCAACCCGGTCTTCTACTACTGGGACGATACGGCCGCCGTCGCCGTCGGCGTGTGGCAGCGCATCCCCGCTGCTCTGCTCTCAGGCGAGCTGCCCTTCCTGCAGCTCGACATGTGGCGAGGCGGCAACCTCATCGCCGAAGCCGCGACCGGCATGTGGAACCCCGTGATGCTCGGACTCATGTTCGTGACGCATCCAATCGACAACCTCGCGGCGGCCATCACGATCTGCAAGATCGCCCTCTTCGTCATCACGGCACTCGGCGTCTACCGCCTCGCTCGGGGCTACGGCGCCGACAGATGGATGTCGGCCCTCGCGGGCACGATGTTGCCGCTCAGCGGATGGGCTCTGTTCATCGACGGCTCGTCGTGGATCAACGGCTCGGCGATCACCGCCTTCACGCCGTGGGCGTGGTGGGCGCTGCGCCGCGCGTTCCGCAAGGGCTTCACGCCGTGGTCGATCGTCGTGGCGGTCGCCTGCGGGTACCTGCTGACATCTGTGGGCAACCCGTACGGGCTCCTGACGATCCTGGTCACCTACATCGCGATCGCGGTCGAGGCGATCGTGACCAAGCGCGCGAAGGCGCTGTGGTGGCTCATTGCAATCGGCGCGATCACGCTCGCCCTGAGCGTCGTGGTGTATCTACCGTTCCTGCTCACCTCGTCGGTCGGCTTCAGGGCAAACTCCGAGATCATGAACGACGAGTTCCTCGCCGTCAGCGTGAGCAACCTGCTGGGCATGAGCACGCCGTCGTATCTGCCCTATATCCGCATGTTCGGACTCCCCGAGATCCGCACGCCCGCGATGTACCTCGCGTGGTTCCTACTGCCAATCCTTCCGTGGCTGCGCTGGCGTGTGACCCGCGAACGGTTCCTCGCCCTGTCGAGTGTCTTCGTCTTCGGTGGCCTGTTCCTACTGCTCGTGCTCGGCCCCTCGCAGTTCCTGATGTTCCGGTGGCCTGCGCGCCTAACCCCATTCCTCTACCTCGCTGTGGTCGTCGCGTTCGCCGTCTTCGCTTCGAAGGGATTCGCACGTGACCGGTTCGGTCTGCGCGTCACGATCTCGATCACGGCCGTCATGGTGGGCGCATGGCTCGCGGCATCCGACGTCCCCCGTCTTGTCTTCTGGCACGTACTGAGCATCGTCGGCGTGTTGGCGTTGGGCGCCGTGTTCCTGCGCTGGTTCCGCGGCAGCACGAAGAAGGCGTTCGCGCTGCTCGCAGCCGGGATGATCGTCTTCCTCGGCATGCAGATGGCGATGGTGCGAGGCAATGTGAACGTCGCTCAGTACGATCTCCCGACGTCTCGCGCCGTGCTGCAGGACGGCATCGGCCAGCGGTATCAGGGCGTCACTGTGCAGATCGCCAATCCGATGGGTACCTTCGATCGCAGACCCGAAGGCGGCTGGAGCGACATGCTCATCGGCACGCAGTTCGCGATCGCGGGCGTCGACGCGACTAATTCGTACAGCGGTATCGGTTACAACGAGCTCGACAGCGCGATGTGCATGACGTACAACGGATCCACCTGCCCCGCCCTGTGGACAGCGCTCTGGGAGCGTCCCGATGGCGCGCCAGCGATCCTCGCCGACCTGCTCGGCGCCCAGACCGTGGTTCTGCAGAAGGACTTCGTGGAAGAGCCGCAGACCCCCGAAGGCTGGAGTATCGCCGAAACGACGGAGTACGCGACGGTCTACGTGCGGGATGACACATCTACGGGAGACGGCACCGTGACATGGTCGGACGCCGACATCCTCTCGGACACCCGCGTGGACACGACAGGCGAGGATGTCGAGTTCTCGGCCGTGGATGGATCTTCGGTTGTGTTCGGCCGCATCGCTTGGCCGGGCTATTCGGCCACCGTCGACGGCAGGCCGCTCGAGGTCGGCGCCGGTCCGGCTGGACTCCTCGAGGTGCAACTGCCGGTGGACGTCGAGGACGGAACGCTCGAACTGCGCTTCACTCCGCCCGGGCTGAACATAGGCCTCGCCGCCACGGCCGTGGGAGCCGCGGGGCTTATGGGACTCTTGGTGTTCATGTTTCTCATGGTGCGGAAGAAATCCAACGGGTAGACTCACGCGGACGAAGACCGACCAGTCCCGGGAGATTCATGCGGATGCGCCGACGACGTTTCGTCCATGCCGCGGTGGCGCTGAGTGTTGCGACGGTAGTCACTCTGTCGCTGGTGGGCGGGGCGCCCACCAGCGCAGAGGCCGCTCCCGTCGTTGCGGCGCCACCTCCCGCTTTCGCGGCCCAGCCGACCGCGATCTCGGGCTCATCGTTCGATCCAAGCTACATAATCAGCGACGAGCGGTTTTTCGACAACGCCGCGATGTCGCAGGCGCAGATCCAGGCGTTTCTCGACAAGATGGTGCCGACCTGCCGCGCGACCAACTCCAATCGGCCGTGCCTGAAGAACCTCGTCACGTCTACCAACACGCGTGCCGCCCAGGCCCCAGGACACTGCACGGGCTACAACTCGGAAGGCTGGGAGTCGGCCGCGCGCATCATTTGGCGCGTCGCGCAGGCCTGTCGCATCAGCCCACAGGTGATCCTGGCGACCCTGCAGAAGGAGCAGGGTCTGGTAACCGCAACCGCGCCCACGGACTGGCAGTACAAGGCAGCCATGGGCTACGGCTGCCCCGATACGGCGCCGTGTGACGCCCGCTACTACAACTTCTTCAATCAGGTCTACATGGGTGCCTGGCAGTTCCGGCAGTACACATACAACCCGTCACCGTGGCGGCATCGCATCGGACCCACCGCCGTCTTCTGGCACCCTAACTCGGGCTGCGGCACCTCGATCGTGAACATCCGCAACCAGGCGACGGCGAATCTGTACAACTACACGCCGTACCGGCCCAATGCCGCAGCCCTTCAGAACCTCTACGGGCTCGGCGACGGCTGTAGCTCGTACGGCAACCGCAACTTCTGGCGCACCTTCACTGAGTGGTTCGGTTCACCCACACTAAGCGGGATCCCCGAGATCGATCGCGTGTACAACGCGATGGGCGGAGCGACCGGCAACCTCGGAGCGGCGACGAGCGACTACCTGACGATAAGCGGCAATGGCGCCGGCACGGCACGCGCATACACGAGCGGATCGATCTACTGGACGGCGCGCACCGGCGCGCACGCCGTCTACGGCGCATACCGCGACCGGTACTTCGCGTATCAGGGAGCGACGGGCTGGCTCTCGTGGCCCACCTCGAGCGTCATCCCGCTCGCAGGGCGCGCCAACTCCGGCGGACAGGCGTTCGCGGGCGGCTCGATCTACTACAGCCCAGCAACGGGCTCCCACTCGGTGCGCGGTGCGATCCGTGCGCAGTACTTCGCGCTCAACGGTGCCGACGGGTGGCTTGGGCTCCCCGACAGCGAGCCCGTGTCGGCTGCGGGGGGGCAACTGCAGCAGTTCACCGGGGGTGCGATCGCGTGGACGAGCACCGGCGGGGCACGTCCCATCACAGCAGCCATCAACGCGGCGTACGCCGCGAGCGGCGGTCCGGCCGGCATCCTCGGCTGGCCGACGAGCACGACGTACTCCTACAGCGTTAACGGCGGCGGGTCGGCACAGACCTTCGCAGGGGGCACAATATACGCATCGGCGGCGGGCGCCTTCGCCGTGCGGGGCGGGTTGCGTGCCGCATACTTCGCGAACGGCGGCGGCACCGGCACGCTCGGTTGGCCGACATCTGACATGACGTGCGCCTCGAGCTCGGCCTGCCAACAGGACTTCCAAGGCGGCACGCTCTTCTGGACACCGACCGGCAGTCGCATCGGCGACACGGCCATAGAGGCAGCGTACGCAGCGAACGGCGGCGCCGCGAGCCTCGGCGCGCGCATGAGCGGCGTCGTCAAGGTTCCCCAGAACGGCGGTGGCTACGCGCAGGCGTTCCAGAACGCGTCCATCTACGCTTCGACAGCGGGAGCATTCGTCGTCAAGGGCGGGGTGCGCCAGGCGTACTTTTCGCTCAACGGCTCAGCCGGCACACTCGGTTGGCCCACCGCGGCGATGACCTGCGTCGGTTCGGTGTGCGAACAGTCGTTCCAGGGCGGCACGCTTTACTGGACACCCACGGGCTGGCGTGTCGGTCTCCCCGTGATCGAAGCGGTGCACACGTCGCTCGGCGGCGACACCGGCGCGCTCGGAAAGCGCACGAGCGTGCTCATCCGCATCCCGCAGAACGGCGGCGGCTACGGCCAGACCTACGAGACCGGCTCGGTCTACTCGTCGGCGGCGGGCGCATTCGCCGTCGTCGGCGGCATCCGCGCGACGTACTTCACGGTCGACGGATCCGCCGGGCTCCTCGGCTGGCCGACCTCGGCGCAGTCCTGTGACGCGAACGGCGCGTGCAGCCAGAGCTTCCAGGGCGGCACGATCGACTGGTCGTCGGCCACGGGTGGCCGAATCCGCTGACGCGGAGAGGGCTCAACGCAGGCCGATCAACTGCGTGCGCCGCCACCTCCGACGACCATGCGCGGCGTGCCGGCCCACGCAGCGGGGTCCGTCACGTTCCGGCCGTCGATGAGCAGGCGCGCCGAAGGGAAGTCGCTCGCCGCGAGTGTTCGGTAGGCCGCGTGGTCGGTCTGGATGATGACGACATCGGCCGCGCCGCCGAGCGCATACGGCTCGAACCCGAGCGCGCGCAGTTCCTCGTCGGAGTAGAGCGGGTCGTGCACCCGGGGCTTCGCTCCCCCGGCGCGCAGCGCTTCGACGACAGGGAAGACGCCCGAGAACGCCGTCTCCTTCACTCCGCCGCGGTAGGCGGCTCCGAGGACGGCGACCTCGAGCCCGGTGAGATCGCCGAGCACGTCTGCGGCACGGGCAACGACGGCCGTCGGCATCCCGGCGTTGACCTCGCGCGCGACCCGCACGATGTCGGCGCCGGGGTCGGTCGACAGGTAGAGGCGGGGATAAACGGGGATGCAGTGACCGCCGACCGAGATCCCCGGCCGATGGATGTGACTGTACGGCTGCGAGTTGCACGCCTCGATGACCTGGTAGACGTCGAGGCCCACGCGGTCGGCGAACAGGGCGAACTGATTGGCGAGACCGATGTTGACGTCGCGGTACGTCGTCTCGGCGAGCTTCGCCATCTCACTCGCCTCGGCGGTGCCGAGATCCCAGACGCCGTTGGCCCGGGCGAGGTCGGGGCGCTCGTCGAATTCGAGGACGGCCTCGTAGAACTCGGTCGCGCGACGCGCGCCCTCGGGGCTGAGCGCTCCAATGAGCTTCGGGTACCGTCTCAGGTCGGCAAAGACGCGCCCCGTCAGCACGCGCTCGGGCGAGAAAACAACGTGGAAGTCGTCGCCCTCCGTGAGTCCCGAGCCCTCCTCGAGCATCGGCTTCCAGCGGTCGCGCGTCGTTCCCACGGGCAGCGTCGTCTCGTAGCTCACGAGAGCTCCGGGAGTGAGGTTCGCCGCGACTTCGCGGGTCGCGGCATCCATCCAACCGAAATCGGGCAGACCCGTCGTCTCGTCGACGAAGAGGGGCACGACGATCACGACTGCGTCGGCGCCGGGGATAGCCTCCGCGTAGTCGGTCGTCGCCCGCAGGCGCCCCGCGGGCACGAGCGCGGTGAGCTTCTCGGCGAGACCCGCCTCGCCCGGGAACGGCTCGAGGCCATCGTTAATCTTCGCGACCGTCGCCGGGTTGACGTCGACGCCGATCACCTCATAGCCGGCGTCGGCGAACTGAGCGGCGAGAGGAAGCCCGATCTTTCCGAGGGCGACGACGGCGATGCGCATTAGACGATTCTACGTTCGCGCGGAGGCGCTCGACGGCGTCACCAGGCGGTCCAGCCGCCGTCGACGGGCACATCGATGCCGGTGACGAACGAAGAGTACGGCGAGGCGAGGAACAGCAGCGCGGTGGCGAGCTCGTCGGCGCGCCCCACACGGCCGGCCGGCACACGCGCGGCGAGGGTGCGAAGGAACTCGGGGGCAGCGTTCTCCTGACGCGGAAACGGTCCCGGGCTCAGTGTGTTCACACGAATTCCCTGGCCGGCCAGGTGCACCGCGGCATGGCGTGCGTACTGCTTGAGGCCGGCCTTCGCCGCCCCGTAGTCGGGCGGGTTCTGGCTCTCGGGCGTCGGGTAGTTGCGCGGATCGGGACTCACCGAGCCGTACATAGACGCGACCGCGACGACGCTGCTCGGCAGCTCGCCGCCCGTGCGCCGCAGCGCCGGCTCGAACGCCTGCACGAGCTCGTGGGTCGCGCCGGCGGCCATCCCCGCGGCACGCGCGAAATCGGCGCCCATGACCGATGAGAACGATGCCGACCGCTGGTAGTGCGCGTTGCTCACCAGCACATCGAGCCGGTCGTGCTCCCGCGTGTAGGCCGCGGCGGCTTCGCGGATGGATGCCGCGTCCTCGACGTCGACGACGAGCCCGACCGCCCGCGCGCCCGACTCGGCGGTGAGCCGCTGAGCGGCATCCGCACAGCGCTCGGCGTCGCGGCCGGCGAGCCACACGTCGGCGCCCGCCCCCGCGAGCGCACGAGCGAACGCCGCACCTAGATGCCCCGTACCGCCGGTGACGAGCGCCACCCGGCCGGACAGGTCGAACAGCCGCCCTGCCGCGCTCGCGGCACCCTGCTCGTCCATGGTCATCCCTTCGTCCACGTCGTCGGATCGATGATGCGGAGCGGCACCTCGCCGAGAATCTCGGCGACTTCGACCGCCTCGGCCGCCGACAGCGGCGCTGCGGCGAACCGCATTACGAGGTCATCGAGCTGCTCCGGCCGCTCGCAACCCACGACGAAGGCGTCGATCCAGGGCTGCGCGCGTGCGAACGCGAGCGCCAGAGCCATCGTGTCACTCCTGCCGACGCGCCGGCGGGCTGCGTCGATGCGATCGAGCAGCGCTGCAGGATCGAACGCGGGCGCGGTCGGCCAGTCCTCGACCGGCACACGCCCGGTGAGCAGCCCCTGCAGGAAGACGCTCCGCGCCGTCACGTGCACGTCCGCGCGGCCGTGAGCCTGCTCGGCGAACGCCTCCCACCGGCGGTCGAGCATGTTGAACGGGATCTGCAGCGCGCCGACCTCTGGCAGGTCGAGCGCGCGGAGCGCCTGGTCGGGATGCTGCACGCTGACGCCGATCCGGCGCACGAGGCCGTCGGCGCGGAGCGCGCGCAGGGCGTCCCATGCCGCCGGCCGGAAGGCGTCGTCGGGGCGATGGAAAAGCACCGCGTCGAACGACGCTCCCCCACCGACGTCGGCGCCGATCCGCACTGCCGAACGCAGGACGGATGCCTCGACGGCGGACGGAAGCCCCGCGTCGGGCAGACCTTCGAGCGACGAGACCTTCGTGGCGACCGCGAGCCGGTCGCGATAGCCGCGGTCGAGGAATCGTCCGATCCGAATCTCCGAGGCGCCGTACCCCACCGCCGTGTCGACGAGATCGATGCCGTGCCGCACGGCGGCGCGCAGCAGTGCCGTCACCGTTTCGTCGTCGGGCATGCCGGTGTCGTTCGCGATGCCGTACGCCATGCCGAGCTGCACGCCGCCCAGCACGAGCTCGCTGCGGCCGGCGCGACGCGGCACCTGCGCGGCGCCCGTCGCGACGGCGAAGCGCTCCGAGAGACGTGTCCAGGGCACACCGACGGGGTCATCCGTGTGCGCCAGCACATCCGCGAGCACGACGTAGTCGTCGAAATTGTCGACGGTTGCGCGGCCGAACGAGTGCGTGCCCGGCGCCCGGGAGTCGTCGGCCGCGTAGGTTCGGCGGATCCACGGGGTGACGTGCTCGCGGTCGAACGCGGCGTCCGTCGAACGATCGGCTTCGCGCAGCGCCGCGACGTCGAACACCTCGACCGAAACGCCATAGGGCACGTCGCGATCCGAATCGGACACGCGATGGTAGCGAAGATCGCGCTGTCCGAGTTCGGCGACCGCCGTCTCGACCAGCTCGCCGTCGGGGATCACGTTGTCAGCGGTGAGCCGCACGACGATGTCGTCGTCGTCGAGATCGGCCGTCGCGAGCACGAAGCGACGAAGGGTGTCGTCGAGGGGGCCGCGCACGGAGCGGATGCCGTGCCCATCGAGCATCGAGACGATGTGCGCGTCTTCGGGCGCCTCGCTCGTTGCGACGACGACGTCGGCGCCCCGGTTCGCCGCGCGCAGCGCGACGAGGGCCGTCAACGGGAGTCCGCCCGCCGACAGGAGGGCCTTAGCGGGGAGCCGCGAAGACGAGAGCCTCGACTGGATCACGACCCGCACCGTCACCGGGAGACTTCCAGCTGCTCGTGGGTGCGCACGACGCGCTGCGCCAAGGCGCCGAACCCGGCTGCCGTCTCACGCCAGTCGGCTCGGGCTTCGACGGCGCGTCGCACCCGGCACGAGGCGACTGCGCGCTCGGCCCGCGGAGTCGCCGCGCGCAGCCGCGTCGCGAGCTCGGATGCAGAGCCGAGCGCGAACGGCTCGACGGCATCCGCGAGCAGCCATGCGCGGTTGCCGGGGATGTCGCTCACCGCCGCGGGGGTACCGCTGGCCATCGCCTCGAGGAGCGAGATCGAGGTGCCGTCGGTCGTCGACGTGCTGACGTACAGGTCGGCCGTGCGATAGAGGTCGGCGAGCCGCGCGTTGTCGGTCTCGCCGACGAACCGCACGCGGTCGGCCAGGCCCGCGGCGTCGACCACTGAGCGCAGGTGAACGGTCTCGCTCCCGGAGCCGGCGATGATCGCGTGGATGCGCGGTTCGTCCGCGACGAGCGCGAGGGCGTCGGCGAGGGTGCCCACCGAGTAGATCGGCTCGTGGCGACGCGTCGAGAGGATGACGACGTCATCGCGATCGAGCCCGAGATCGTCGCGCAGGTCGGCGCCCTCGGGGTGGAACCGCTCGAGGTCGACGCCCCACGGGAACTGCATCGTGCGATCCTCCGGGAATCCGAGAGCCGCGGCGGCCGCGCGGCCGGGATCGCTATCGACGAGCAGCACCGTCGAGGCGGCGATCGATCGGGCGACGCTCGCGCCCGCGGCCCCGCCCCGCTCCAGGTCCTGCAGCAGGTCGTAGCCCCACGACGTGCCCAGGAGCGGCCCGTTCCAGGCGCGTCGGACGTTCTCGACGACATGGGTGAGCGGTCCTGCCTGCACGAGGTCGACCGGCCCTTCGCCGAGCAGTGCGGCGAGGTCTTGCCAGACGGCCGCACGCGGGTCTGCGACGTCGTCGCGCGACACCGAAACCGACCCCACCTCCGCGCCCGCTGCGCGCCACGCCGCGACGAAGCGGTCGTCGTGGCCACTCCATCCCTGGGTGACGTACGCGAGGCGCACGGAGGTCACGTGTGCTCGATGTCCTCGGGGCGGATCCCCTCGTCCTCGCCGACGGCACGGCGCAGCGCCGCACCGACGGCATCCGCGAGGCGATCGGCGGGGATCAGGTCGGGCGTGGCCGGACGCACGACGACGAGATCCTCGCGCCTCAGCACGGTTCCCGCGACGAGATCGCGCGCCGCACGCACGCCGCGGCGCTGGATCACGACGGTCTCGGACTCGTTGGCCTCGACGCGCTTCACGGTGTCGCCGAGGGCAGCCTCGAGGTCCCGTGCGCTGTCGACCATGGCGCGCCACGACGCGGGGTCCATCGAGAACGCGTGGTCGGGGCCCTCTCGGGTGGTGTCGTCGGTGAAGTGCTTCTCGATGACGCGTGCGCCCAGCGCGATGGCGCCCAGCACCGAGGTGTGCCCCGCCGTGTGATCGGACAGACCGAGCACGACATCGGGGAACAGCGCCGCGTACGACGAGAGCACGCGCAGCGACAGGAAACGCATGTTGTCGGCCGACGCCGTGTAGTTGGTGTTGCACTGCATCAGCACGAGCTCGGGGTTGACGGCGCGGATCACGTCGACCGCCGCCACAACGTCGCCGAGCGAGGCTGCGCCGGTCGCGAGGAGCATCGGCTTGCCCTTGCGCGCCGTATGGTCGAGCGACTCGAGCCACGTGATGTCGCCCGAGCCGATCTTGAATGCCGGCACGTAGGGATCGAGCATATCGACCGCCTCGAGGTCGTACGCGGCCGAGAAATAGGCGATACCCGCCTCGTCGCAGGCGGCGCGCAGGGCGGGCGTCCACTCGTGCGGGATGGAGGCATCGGCGTAGACGTCGAACACCGACTTGCTCCATTTCGACTGGTGACTCACGCCCCCGAGCTCGTCGAAGCCGCGGCGCGAGACGATCTTCGGTGCGGTGAAGTTCTGGAACTTCGCCGCGTCTGCGCCGGCCTGCGCCGCGAGGTGGATCAGGTCGACCGCCCTCGAGAGCTCGCCGTCATGGCTCGCCGCGATGTCGGCGATGAAGTAGGTCGGGTCGTCGGGTCCGACGCTGCGATCCGCGATTCTCATGGTCACGGGCCCTCTCCGGGCGCGAATGCCCGCACACGCCCGGGAAGATCCCGAGCCAGATCATCGTATGCGGCATCCAGTCCCGCCGCCTGTCCGGGGAGGTCGCCCACCGTCGCGCGATACCGCGACGTGTCGAGCGACAGGTCGTTCCCGCGGGCGAGTTCCAGCACCGCCCGCGACTCGATCGGCTCGACTCTCTCGGGATCCCACGCGAACCGCCGCGCGATCGCCCGGCCGAAGTCGAACTTCGTCGTGCTCTCGCACGAGACGACGTGGAGGATGCCGGAGGCCTCCGCCTCCTGCGCGGCGACGAGCGCGT
Source organism: Microbacterium sp. NPDC055910 (assembly GCF_042271185.1). NCBI lineage: Bacteria > Bacillati > Actinomycetota > Actinomycetes > Micrococcales > Microbacteriaceae > Microbacterium > Microbacterium sp. NPDC055910. Next base: position 81,511 of record NZ_JBHJZS010000004.1, on the reverse strand, counting down.
CGACGAGAAATCCCGCGTACAGCGTCGACACCGTCACATCGGTGAAGCCGCCGACGGTCTTCCCCGCGCGCAGGGCGTTGACGAAGAACTCGAGCAGGCTGCGCCGGCCAGACGGGCTCCAGCCGTAGAAGTTGACGCGCGCCACGAGCGCATCGGAATGGACGTCGAGCACGGCGGCCTCGGCATCCCGCTTCGTCCGGCCGTAGACCGATGTCGGCGAGGTCGGGTCCGTCTCGCGGTACCCACCGCGCTCCCCGTCGAAGACGGCGTCGGTGGAGATGTGGATGAAGGCCGCACCCTCGCGTCGCGCCTGCGCCGCGAGGTCCGCCGCGGCGGTGACGTTCAGCTCGTACGCCGCATCGGGGTCGCGCTCGCACTCCTCGTGCGATGCCAAGGCCGCGGTGTGCAGCACGACGGCGGGGCCCGACGCGGCGACGAGTCCGGCACGCCCGTCGGCTGACCGCAGGTCGCGCGCCAGATGCGGAGCCGAGGCTCCCGCGGGCGGCCGCCTGCTGACCCCGACGACGTCGACACCGCGATCGGCGAGCCGCGTCGCCGCCGTGGCTCCGAGCAGACCCGAGACTCCTGTGACCAGCCAGGACAATGCGCACCCTCCCCCGTCCGCGCCATGCGGCGGAGGATCCGCCGAGCGAGCGTCCGTTCGCGCGGCCAGCATACCCAAGCGACCGCAGGCCCCACTGATAGGCTGTGGAGGTTGACCACGCAGTCAGAAAGGCGACAACGTGTCGATTCTCAAAGGCTCCTCGCTGCTCGTTACGGGCGGGACCGGGTCCTTCGGAAAAGCCTTCATCCGAAGCATCCTCGATGCCGGCCTTCCTGAGCGGGTCGTGATCTACTCGCGCGACGAGTTGAAGCAGTACGAAGCACGGCTCGCCTTCGGCGACGACCCCCGTCTGCGCTGGTTCATCGGCGACATCCGCGACGAGGCACGGCTCCGCCGGGCGATGCACGGCGTCGACCACGTGGTGCACGCGGCGGCGCTCAAGCAGGTCGACACTGCTGAGTACAACCCGTTCGAGTTCGTGCGCACCAACATCATTGGCTCGCAGAACGTCATCGAGGCCGCGATCGACTCGGGCGTGAAGAAGGTCGTGGCGCTGTCGACCGACAAGGCGTCGAGCCCGCTCAACCTCTACGGCGCGACGAAGCTCGCCGCCGACAAGCTCTTCCAGTCGGCGAACCACTACGCCGCGGGCTACGACGCCCGGTTCTCGGTCGTGCGCTACGGCAACGTCATGGGCAGTCGCGGTTCCGTCGTGCCGTTCTTCCGCAAGCTCGCTGAGGCGGGCCAGCCCCTCCCCATCACCGACGCCCGCATGACGCGCTTCTGGATCACGCTCCCCCAGGCCGTGCAGTTCGTGCTCGACAGCTTCGACACGATGAACGGCGGCGAGCTCTTCGTGCCGCGCATCCCCAGCACGCGCGTCGTCGACATCGCCGAGGCGATCGCCCCCGGCGCCGAGCTCGTCGACATCGGCATTCGCCCGGGCGAGAAGCTGCACGAGGAGATGATCTCGGCCGACGACAGCCGCCGCACGCTCAAGCTCGCCGATCGCTACGTCGTGCTCCCCACGATCGCCAATTGGGGCTTCGTCGCACCCGAGGGCGAGCCGGCCCCCGACGGGTTCGCCTACCGCTCCGACAGCAACGACGAATGGCTCACCGTCGACGAGATCCGCGAGGCGATCGCCGGGCTGGACGCCGCCGCAGGAAGCTGATCGACGCCGTGTCGACTCTTGACCGCGGTCGCAGCCGTGCACGCGGGAGCGCTTCGTGCGGGCGCTGAACCTGCTCTACCGTGAGCTGCTCGCGGCCGCTCCCCCCGGTGCCGCCCGCTTCGCACGCCGCTACTCGGTGACCCTCGGATTCCTCTCGATCCTCGACGCCGCCGCGCTGGGGCTCCTCGCGCTCATCGTCGGCCCCATCGCGTCGGGGTCGACTCCGACCCTCCCGGTCATCGGAAGGCTCGAAGGCGCGAGCGTCTTCATCACGCTGGGCATCGTGTGCCTGCTCATCGTCGTCAAAGGCGGGGCCGCCTCGGTCCTGCTCTGGATCGCCACGAGGCGCTTCGCGCGCTTCGAGTTCGAGATCGGTGCTCGCCTGTTCGGCGCGTACATCTCGGCCCCGTGGGCCGAGCGGCTGAAGAAGAACTCGTCCGACCTCATCCGGCTCACCGACAGCAGCCTGTCGCTCGCGGTCGGGGGCTTCCTCCTGCCGGGTTCGACCGTCGTCGGCGAGGCCATGAGCCTCGTGGCGATCCTGGTGGTGCTCGCCATCGCCTCTCCGGGGATCGCGATCGTCGCGATCGCCTTCGTCGCGGTGCTGGGCGCCGTGCTGTACGTCTGGATCGCCCGCAACGCCCGTGTCGCGGGCCGCGTCAACCTCGCCGCGACACTGCGCACGTCTCGGCTTATGACCGAGATGGTGGGCGCTCTCAAAGAACTCACGCTGCGCGGCAAAGAGCCCGAGATGACGGCCGTCGTCGGCGATGCGCGCTCGCAGGCGACGCGGGCGCGCGGCAACATCCATTTCCTCAATCAGGTCCCCCGGTACGTGCTCGAAGCGGGAGTCGTCGTGGGCATCGCGCTCGTCGGAGTCGTCGGCTTCACCTTCGGCGGCCCGACCGGCGCCCTGAGCGCCGTCGCCCTGTTCGGGCTTGCCGGCTTCCGGATGACACCCGCCGTCATCCGCCTGCAGGCGATCGCGTCGCAGATGGCCGCGAACGCCCCGCAGGCACGGGCGATCCTCGACGAGATCCACGCCTCCGAGGCCTCCGTCGAGGCTCCGAGCGAGACCCGGGACGACGGCATCCCGACCGCTCCCGAGCTGCTGATCCTCGACAGCGTCGGGTTCCGGTACGCACCGGATGCCGCGCCCGCCGTCGACGACGTCTCGCTGCAGATCCCCTTCGGCTCGACGGTCGCTTTCGTCGGGTCGTCGGGTTCGGGAAAATCCACGACGGTCGACCTGATCCTGAGCCTCCTCTCGCCGACCTCGGGGGCCATTCGCATCGACGAGACGCCGCTGCGCGACGTCAGCACGTCGTGGAAGCAGCACGTCGGCTACGTGCCCCAAGAAGTCGCACTGTTCGACACAACGGTCGGCCAGAACGTCGCGCTCACGTGGAAGGACGACTACGACCGGGATCGCGCCGTCGACGCCCTCCGTCGGGCCCAGGTGTGGGACGTGTTCGACGCCCGCGGCGGGCTCGACAGCCCGATCGGCGAGCGCGGACTCTCCCTGTCGGGCGGTCAGCGCCAACGCCTCGGAATCGCGCGCGCCCTCTACGCCGACCCCTACGTGCTCGTAATGGACGAGGCGACGAGCGCTCTCGACACGTCGACCGAGGCGGCCGTCACCTCCGCGATCGGCGCCCTTCACGGCCGGACGACCGTCATCGTCGTCGCGCACCGGCTCGCGACCATCCAGCACGCCGACCGGATCTTCTTCATGCGCGAGGGGCGGGTGACGGCCCAGGGCACGTTCGCCGAGCTCGTGCGCGACGAGCCCGACTTCGCCCGTCAGGCGATGCTCGCGGGTCTCACACAGGGCGAGCTGTGACCGCGCCGACGTCGGAGTCCGTGAGCGGAGTTGTCGCATTCGAAGACTCGCGTCACGATTCGCTGTACACGGTACTGCCAGGTGCGGACTGGCACGTGTGGCCGCTCGTCCGGTGGCCACTCGTCACCGGCGCCGTAGACGCGGAGCTCGCGACACACGCCCCCGTGCACACCGGCACCCCCCGCATCTTCGACGAGATCCGCAGCGCCGCGGCTGGACTCGCCGTGGGGCGCGGGAGCCTCGGCCGCATGCCCGCTCACAGGCGATTCCTCTTCGTCACGGGTGGAGTCACGGTCCATCCCACGCCGGAAGGCGAACGCAACTGGCTCGCCGACGCATACCTTGCCGCAGCGCCGGAAGAATCGGTGCTCCTCACCGATGCGATCAGACCGCGAGGTCGCACGCGCCGCACTGCCTTCCCCGCGACCTTCACGACGAGCGCTGCATTGGTGGGCGGCGAGCTCGCCGATCGGCTCCCGCGCGGGCGCCGCGCCGACGTCGATGCGGCTCGCCGAGCGGTGGACGACCTCGTCGACGCCTTCGAGCCCTTCCTCCCTGTTCCGATTCCGCAAGAGGCGCGAGGCATCGCCGTCCAGCGGCTCCTCCGCGCCGACCGTCGCCACCGCACCCTGAGACGTGTCACGGAACGACTCGACCCCGACGTGGTCCTCATGGAGGACGCCTCCTACGGCAGCAGATCCCCCTCTGTCGAGTGGATGCGACGACAGGGAATCACCGTCGTCGAGCCTCAGCACGGGTGGATCGGGGGCGCGCACGGCGCGTACAACTTCGGCGCCGCCATGTGGGACGACGAGCTTCGGGACTCACTTCCGTCGGAGCTCCTCCTGTTCGGCGAGTTTTGGGGACGTGACCTCGCCCACCCCGCGCGACCGGTCATCATCGGAAAGCCTCATCTCGAGACCGCCGCCGCGAAGATCCGCGAGAAGGGGCAGCGCTCGCGACGAGCGATCGTCGTCTCCAGCGTGTACCGCCGCGAATCGATGATGGATCTGACACTGCGCGTGCGCGATGTCCTGCCGAGTGACTGGACCGTCGCGTTCCGCCCGCATCCGTCCGAACGGGCCACCGTCGAAGAGCTTTACCCTCGGCTCGCCGGTGCGCACCGCGTCGAGTTCGACCGCATTGCCGATGTCTACGAGAGCCTGGGCGATGCTCGCATCGTGGTCGGCACGGCGAGCACGGTTCTGTATGAGGCACTGCGCTTCGATGTGGACGTGCTCGTCATGCAGAGCCCGCTGACGGCGATGTACGCACCCGCTGACGTCTTCGGCCCCTCGATCTCGGACGACTCGCAGCTCAGTCGCGCAATTGCGTCGGCCGTCGACGGCTCTCGGCGCACGCACGCCGTGAACGCGGCCTCGATCTGGGCACCGCGCGCGTCCGAGAACGCTGCAGCTTACCTCGCGTCTGCAGGCGCCCGTAGCGATTCGACTTCGGCCACCGACGGATAGGTGATCAGCACCGCCCGGTGCTTGCCGTTCAGAACGAAGGCGCCGCCGGCGGCGACGCCACTCGCACCCGCGGCGAGCCCCTCTCGGAAGTCGTCCATGCCTCGGGCCCCTCCCAGGGCGACGACGGGGATGTCGACGGCCGCGGCGACCGCGGCGATCTGCTTCACGTCGTAACCCGAGAAGGTGCTCTCGCGATCGACGGACGAGAGCAGGATCTCGCCGGCACCGAGCGCTTCGGCGCGACGTGCGAGGTCCACGGGACCGATCCCAAGCGACGTGGTGCCGTGGACGGCGACCGTGTCGTACCCCGTCAGTCGCTTGCGGAAGTCGACGCTCACGACCGTGCTCGACGAGCCGAGCGACTGCGAGACCTCCGAGACCAGATCCGGGCGACGTGCCATCGCGGAACCCAGGACGACCTTCTCGATGCCGAGGCCGACGATGCGCTCGGCCTCGGAGACCGCCGCGATCCCGCCGCCGTAGCCCACCGGCATGAATGCTTCGGTCGCGATCTCCTCGATCAATCCATAGTCGATCGGGCGCCCCTTCACCGACGCGTCGATGTCGCAGATGAAGAGCTCGTCCACGCGCTTCTCGTTGAAGATCTTGACGGCGTTGATCGGATCGCCGATGTACTTGGATCGACCGAATTTGACCGGCTTGACGAGGTAGCCGTCGCTGATGGTCAGGACGGGGATGACGCGGGGAAAGGCCGTCATGCTGCAGCGAAGTTCGTCAGGAGCCGCATGCCGAAGGCGTGGCTCTTCTCGGGGTGGAACTGCGCGCCGGCGATGTTGTCGCGTCGCACCATGGAGGTGAATTCCGCTCCGTGAGGCGTCCTGGCGAGGACGTGCTCGGGAGCGGTCGGCACCACGTGATAGCTGTGGACGAAGTAGAAGCGCGGATCATCCAGCTCGTCGAACAGCGCATCCGGACGCGCCGGGGTGACCGTGTTCCAGCCCATGTGCGGCACTCTGACCCCGGCAGAAGGCTCGAAGCGCGTAGCCGTGCCCTCGATCAGACCCAGGCCGCTGGAGACACCCTCCGCGCTGGAGTCCATCAGCAGCTGCATTCCGAGGCAGACGCCCAGGACGGGCTTGCCCGTCGCGGCGAAGTCGCGGATGGCCGAGGTCAGTCCCTTGCCTTCGAGGCGGGCGGTCGCCTGGTCGAACGCGCCGACGCCGGGAAGGAGCAGCCGGTCGCTCGCCGCCACTTCCTCCGGTGTGGAGACAAGGCGCGCATCGACTTCGATCCGCCGGAACATGTTGAGGACGGACCCGAGGTTCCCCATTCCGTACTGGATGACTCCGACGGTCAACGCATGACCTTCGTGACCCCCGGGAACTTGCCCGAGACCCGCAGCGCGAGGTCCCAGAGCCACTTCTCGTTCGGATACTCGAGATGATCCACGGGCGCCTGGTCCAGGATGCGGCGGAACTCCTCGGCGGAGACGCCGAGCTTCTTGGCGATGAACTCTTCGTCCTGTCGACGCAGGGCATCGTCGTAGTCCGAGACCGCGAGCTGTGCGAGGGCGTCCTCCCGATCGATCTGACCGGACAGGATGAGCGACGAGAGATGGGCCTTGCGCTTGTCGAATCCGAACTTCGTCGGCAGGTAGTAGCCCTGGAAGTACCGCGTGAAGACCGACTCGTAGTGCTTGCCGCCGTAATCGCGCCATCCGAGCTCATCGGCGATCGCCTGCTTGGCCTCGGTCTTGTAGTACGGCATGTAGTTGAGGAGCGCGACGGTCGTGATCCCGCGGGCACGCGGGTACCAGACGTAGCGGCCGAAGAGACCCATGGTCGGGTACGTGCGCAGCTTCACCGAGCCGAACCGGCGCTGGATCCCCTTGACGTGGCGCACGTCGGCGGCGCTGTAGCCCCACGACTTCGGGAGGATCGACTCCGTCGCGTAGTTGCTGCCCGTGAGGATGTACTTGATCCCGTACTTCGCGGCCTGTCGATAGGCGACCGCAGGGAAGGCGTGATCGGTCGGAATGTCGCAGTTGGCGACGGATGCCTTGAAGAACGACAGCTGGAGGTCGCGCATCTCGCGCCAGTCGACGACGTCGGTGTAGAGATCGAGGTCGAGCTTCTTGACGATGCGCTCGATGTTGCTGACGGCCAGCTCGGAGTTCCAGCCGCTGTCGAAATGCACCGCGAGCGGCCGGAGGCCGAGCTTGACGGCCTGAAGGACGAGGTACGAGCTGTCCACACCTCCGCTGACCCCGATGACGCAGTCGTACGGCTTGCCCTCGCCGGACCGCTTGATCTTGTCGACGATGGCGGACAGCTCGTCGGCACGACCGCCCGTCTGCGCGCGCTCGACCCGGTCTGCAAACAGCTCGTCGAAGCGCAGCGCGTGACTCGAAACGCCGGCATCGTCGAACCAGACGTCGGGGTCCGTCGTGTCCATGACGGTCCTCGTGCACACCTGGGTGACCGTTGCAAGGCTCACGTGCATCCTCCTTGGGAGGGCGCTGATGCACCCCCTGCTCGCGAAATTGTACCCAAGGCGCCTGAGCGACCGCCGACCGCACGCGGCCATGCGCCACCGCCTGTCTCGACGCGCCGAACACTCTGCCAGAATGGAAGACATGCCTTCTGCTGCCCCGGGCACCTCCGCGAAGCCCGACCAGGAGACCTGGGTGGTGATCCCGCTCTATAACGAGGCGTCGGTCATCGGCGAGGTCATCGCCGAGTTGAAGCCGGAATTCACGAACATCGTCTGCGTCGACGACGGCTCGACCGACGGTTCGGCCGCTGCCGCGCGCGCAGCGGGCGCGTTCCTCGTCGAGCACCCCGTCAACCTCGGTCAGGGCGCGGCGCTGCAGACCGGCATCGAGTTCGCGCTCGCGCATCCCTCCTGCGCCTACATCGTCACCTTCGACGCCGACGGACAGCACCGCGTCGAGGACGCCGTCGGGATGGTCGCGATCGCGCGCTCGCACAATGCCGCGATCATCTTCGGCTCGCGCTTCCTCGACGATCGCACCAAGCCCGGGCTGCTCAAGCGCGTAATCCTCAAGACCGCTGTTTGGGTGACGAACATGACGACCGGGATGCGCCTCTCCGACGCACACAACGGGCTGCGCGCCCTGCGGCGCGACGCCGCCGAGAACGTGCACCTCAAGCAGGACCGCATGGCGCACGCGACAGAGATCGTCCTCCAGCTCGGCCGCTCGGGCCTCCCCTGGGAGGAATACCCGGTCGAGCTCCTCTACACCGATTACTCCAAGGCCAAGGGCCAGAGCGTGCTCAACTCCGTGAACATCCTCGTCGACCTGATCGTGAGGTGATCCCATGTGGATCCAGATCATCCTGATCGTCGCCATCCTGGCGCTCGGGTACGCGTTCTTCCGCCGGCCCGGCAGCGACAGCCACCTCGCGATCCAGCGGCTCCTGCTGCTCGCGTTCGTGGTGATCGCCGTGCTCTCGGTGCTCTTCCCCACGTGGCTGTCGTGGCTCGCCAACCTGCTCGGCGTCGGCCGCGGCACCGACCTGCTCCTGTACGGCCTGCTCGTCGTGTTCCTCGTCTTCGTCTACACGCAGTACCGACGCAACGTCGACCTGAATCGGCGCATCACGCAGCTCAGCCGACGCATCGCGCTCGACGAAGCGCTCGCCCGTGAGAAGGCGACGGCCGACGACCGCGCGAGCGACGACTAGCGGCGGATCAGCCGCACGCGGTGACGCGCCACAGGCTCGCGTCGCCTTCGCGGGCCACGAGCTCGAAGCCGTCCCGCCCGTCGAACCCCGACATGGCGGGGATGACGTAGCGACCCGGGGTCGCCTCGCCCGGCCCGAAGTCGAGCACGTACTCGGCTCCGATATCGTCCAGCGCCGCGCAGACCTCCGGGTTGTCGGCGACGTCGCGCAACTCCTGCGAGATCAGGTCGAATTCCTCGGTGCGCGGCGGCGACCAGGTCCTCGGGTAGACGTCGCGATCGGTGAGGACGTACCCGAATGCGATGCCCGTCGACGGGTTGCCGACGGCCACCGCGCCCTCGGGCATCAGGTCGTCCAGCTGGGCGAAGAGCGCCAGCTCGTCGGCCGAGAGGTGGCTTGAGCGCGTGACCTCGTACCGCGTCTCGTCCTCGGTGATGCCCGTGTAGACGCGTCGCATCTGCACGACGGGCGCGACGGCGACGGCGAGGAGTCCGACGATCGCGATGACCGCGACCGCGCCCATCGCGCCGGACCCCGCCTGACGAGGGGCGGCGACCGCCCGCGCCGCCCATGCGGCGATCGCGGCGGCGCCGACCGCGGCCAGCGGCACGACGGTCAGCGGAGCAAGGGCCGCCAGGCGGTAGGGGTCGCCGTACCAGACGCCAAGGAGCAGGTCGCGCAGCGCGGGTGACGCGACGGACGCGGCGATCGCGTAGAGGCCCGAGAAGATGAGCCAGACCGCGAGGATCCACCGCAGCGCCGCGGTGCGCACGGCGATCACGATGCCGACGATCAGGAGCAGGCTCACGCCCCACAGGAACGGGAGCATGACCTGGCCGTTGAACAGGATGTCGGCGATCGTCCGCCATCGTCCTTGGAATGTGCCCCACGTCGATCCGGATGTGCCGCGCGCGAGGAACAGCCACGCCGCCGTGACGGCGAGCAGCGCCGCCACGATGCCGACGGCGCGAAGCAGACGGGCCCGCCCGCCGAGGTCGCGCCAGCCCGCCAGCATCCACCACACCACGACACAGGCGCCCATGATCGCGAACGCCAGCACGGTGGACGGCTGCGCGATCGCGATGCCCACGGCGGCGATCGCGAGAAGGAGGATCGCGCCGACGATGCCGCGCGCCGAGAGCCGATCGGGCTGCCGGCGCTCGCGCCAGGAGGGCAGCGAGAGCAGGAGACCCACGGCACCGGGGAGGATCGCGAGCGACAGCGCGTACGGGTAGACGACGCCCCACTCGAACATCAGGTAGGGGAAGGTCAGCGTGAGGGCGGAGAGCACACCGGCCAGCGCCGTCGCGGGAGCCGATCCGCCGGTCGCCCGGTTCGTCATCCACGCGATGCCCAGGGGCCAGACGACCGCCGCGAGGGCGATCGAGAGCACGTTGGCCGCCACGACGGGCTCGGCGCCCGAGAGCAGAGAGGTGAAGGATGCCAGCGCGTGCCAGGCCGCGGGATAGAACGCCTCGCGCCCGATGACCCCGCTGATGTCGAAGGACGATGCCGAACCCGTCTCGGCGATGAATCTCAGGGAGTTGAGGTGGAAGATCGCGTCGTTGGTCTGCGAGACGTTCGCGGGCGCGCCGATGTAGATGCCCAGGCGGACGGCGATGAGGATCGCGCCCGCGGCGAGCCCCACGCCGATCAGGAGCCGATCGGCTCGCACCCGTGCGGGTCGGTCGGGAGTCGGACGACCGAGGAGGACGGCCACGCCCCAGACGGCCGCGCTCAGCACGAGGCAGCCGAGCGTCGCCGACAGCGCCGTCCAGGCGATGCCCGCGAAGCCGAGGACCGTCGCCGTGACGGCGACCATGGCCGTGCTCAGCGCCGGTGCCACCGCCCAGAGCGCGAGGCCGCGGAGGCGAAAGGCGAGGGCCGCGATGAGGCCCGGGACGAACAGGACGACGAGGGCGACGAGGAATGCGGGGATCGCGAGAAGCCAGTCCACGCTCACGCCTCCAGCGCCGCGAGCGCCTCTTCGACGGGGCCGTCGAAGATGATCTCGCCGCGCTTGACGACGACGCCGCGGGTGCACAGCTCGCGCACCATCGTCGCATCGTGGCTGACCACGACGAGGGTCTTGCGCTGCGCGATGAGCTCTTCGAACTTCAGTCGGCACTTCTCGCGGAAGGGCGCGTCGCCCACCGAGAGGATCTCGTCGACGAGGAGGATGTCGAGCTCGACGTGGATCGCGACCGAGAACGCGAGGCGCATGAACATGCCCGACGAGTAGTGCTTGACCTCCTGGTCGATGAACTCCTCGATCTCGCTGAACGCGACGATGTCGTCGTAGCGCTCCTCGATCTCCCTGCGGGTCATACCGAGGATCGCGGCGTTGAGGAAGACGTTCTCGCGACCGGAGAGCTCCGGGTGGAAGCCCGCGCCCACCTCGATGAGGCCGGCAACGCGTCCGCGTGTGAGCACCTGGCCGGCGTCGGGCTGCATGACACCCGAGACGAGCTTGAGTAGCGTCGACTTGCCCGAGCCGTTGAGGCCGAGGATCGCGACGGACTCGCCCTCGTCGATGACGAGGTCGACGCCCTTGAGGGCGTCGAACGAGCTCGTGAGCCGGCGACCGCGCACCCAGCTGACCAGGGTGTCCTTCAGCGAGAACGCGTGGTTGAGGGTGAAGGTCTTGCGCACGCTGTCGACGATGACGCTCGGGCGCGAGGGAGTGATCTGACTGGTCATAGCGCCTGCGCGAACCTTCCCTCGAGACGGCGGAACACCGTCTGGCCGATCGCGACCGTCGCGATCACGATCAGGAAGGTCCACAGCGTGTTGATCCCCAGCATCGGCGGAAGCGGGATGTCGGCCGCGTTGCCCGGGGTCGCGGTGATCGGGTACCAGAAGGCGTAGTGGAAGAGCTCGACCGCCTGCGTGATCGGGTTGAGCATGTAGACCTCGAGGAGCCACGCCGGGAGCACGTCGCGCACCATCGTCCAGCTGTAGAGCACGGGCGACGCCCAGGTCGCCAGCAGGAGGAAAAGCTCCACGATGTTCTCGGCGTCGCGGAACCGCACGTTCACCGCGCCGAAGAACAGGCCGAGGCCGAGCGAGAAGAGCATCACCAGCAGCATTCCGGCGATGATCGCGAGGATCGCGAGGAACGAGAGCTTGACGATCCAGCCGAAGAAGAGGCAGACGATGAGCAGCAGCGCGACCTGTGGCAGGAAGTGCACGAACGCGACCACGACCGAAGACACGGCGAACAGCTGCCGGGGCAGGTAGACCTTGCGCACCAGCGAGGCGTTGTTGACGATCGACGTCGTCGCGTTCTTGAACCCCTCGCTGAAGAGATTGATGACGACGATGCCCGAGAAGAGGTAGATCGCGTAGTTCGGGATGCCCTTGTTGAGGTCGAGGAAGATCCCCAGCACGACGAAGAAGACCAGGAACTGCGCGGCGGGCCGCACGTACGACCACGTCCAGCCGAGCACGCTATTGCGGTAGCGGGTGGTGACTCCCGTGCGCACGAGCAGGCGCAGCAGGTAGTGCCAGCGGAAGACGTCGAGCAGCCCTCGGCTGCGGCCGGGGGTGTCGAACGCGCTGCGGGGCACGGTTGCGAAGAGTTCGGGGTTGTCGCTCACGTCTGTCAGTTCTCGAGGCATGAGGGTCGCTCCCTCGGTGCAAACCATCACATTCTAGGTGACCCGCCCCCGCTCAGAGTTCGGCGTGGAGCTGCCACACGCGGCCGGCCGCCTCACGCCACGAGAAGGCGCGTCCGCGATCGCCAGCGAGCACGCCGAGACGCCCCGCGGAATCGACAGACGACAGCGCATCCCCGAGGGCGTCGCCGAGCTCGCCGGCATCCGCCCCTGCGACAAGCACGCCGCCGTCGACGATGACTTCGCGGTGCACGGCCGAGTCCGCCGCGATGACGGGCACGCCGAGCGTGAGCGCGTCGACGACCCGCCACGGGAACGCCGCGCGATGCGATGGGGCGACGAAGGCGACGGATGCGCCGTAGACCGCGGCACGATCGCCCGGATCGAGCGTGCCGCGCACGTGCAGCCGTCGCTCGGGCAGACCCGCGGCGGACGCGAGTTCGGCGACGGCGGGCTCGTGCCCCTCGTCGACGTCGATCACGACGACCGGCAGGTCGACGCCCGATGCGGCGACGGCCGCGAAACCAGCGGAGAGAGCATCGGAGGGCAGGGGGCCACCCGCGAGCAGCACGAACCCTTCGGGCAGGTCGAGCGCGCGACGGCGGCCCACCTCGTCGGTCGGCACCGCGAACCCGCGCGGCGACGCGCCCGCGATCACGCGGATCCGGTCGCCGAGCTTGGGCGCGATCTGCCGGATGCCGTCGGCGAGCGAATGCGTGGGCACGACGACGGCATCGGCGTGCTTGACCGCACGCTTGACCATCGCCTTCTGCCACCCCGCAGACCCACGGCCCACCTCGTCGGGCGTCTCCCACGCGGCGAGGCTCCACACCGTCACGACGGTCTGGTCGCTGTCGTGCATCCGGTCGTGCCGCACGAGCGGAGCCAGCAGCGTCGGGGAATGGATCATGCCCCCGCCGATCCCGAAACCGATCCCCCGCTGCAGCGCCGTCGCGAGCTCACGGCGCGCGAGGGCGAGTCGGCGCACGTCGGCGAGGCCGGGCACAGCGTCGAACTCCGGCCCTGCCGGCACGATCGCCGCCACCTCGCAGCGGTCGGGCGCCCCGGCGATGAGGGCCTGCGTCAGTTCGCGCGATGCTTCGGCGAGATCGCGGTCGGTGGGCGCGACCATCTGGTCGAGCATCACCCGCAGCGTCGCCACCATGCGATGAGCCTAATGGCGTGCGCGGCCGTTGCCGGGGAGCGGCGCGGGTGGTCTCGTGACGCCTATTCGGTCGGCGTCGGAGTCGGAGGATGCAACGCGGTGCGCACGAGTTGCTGGATGTGCGGATAGTCCGGGTTGTACTCGTCGATGCCGTGATCGGGCGTCAGCTCGATCGTCGTCACGGGGTGCTCCCTGGCCTTGATCGCGAGCTCGACGAGGAACGGGATGAGCGACTGCGGCAGATCCGTCTCGACGATGTCGGCACCCGCGTTCGCGACGTCTTGGAAGCGGGTGAGCACGGTCTGCGGAGTGAACTGTGCGAGCATCGCCTGCTGCAGGATGCGCTGACGCTCCATGCGGTCGAAGTCGCTCGTCGTGTAGCGCGATCGGGCGTACCACTGGGCGGTGTCGCCGTCCATGTGCTGCGTTCCCGCCTCGATCCAGCCGATCGCCCATTCCGCGGCGGGCTGTCCCGGATACGCCGGTCCGCCGCCCTTGGGCAGGCGTTCGGCGACCGTGATCTCGACACCGCCGAGCGCATCGATGAGCGACGCGAAACCGTGCATGTCGATGAAGACGTAGTACGGGATCGTGATGCCGAGGATTCCCTCTGCGGCATCCTTCGTCGCCTCGATCCCCGGCGCCGAGCCTTGGGCGGCAGCATCCGGATACAGGGCGTTGCCGTCCTGACACACCTCGACCTCGGTGCGCAGCTGGTTGATGCCGCTCCCCCACCCGCAGTTCGGGTCGGTGTGACTGGCATGCCCGTTCGGGTATTTGTCCTGCATCGGGCCGGGCGCGAAGGGGAAGTTCGGCATGTCACGAGGGATGCCGGTGATCGTCGTCGCCCCCGTGTCGGCGTTGACCGACACGACCGAAATGCTGTCGAAGCGCATCGAATCGCGGCCTTCGCCGCTGTCGGCGCCGAGCAGGAGGATGTTGTAGTAGCCGTCATCGGGCGGAACCGACGGTCCGCTCTCGCCGAAGATGATGCCGATCGTGTCGCGCGTGACGCCCGCGATGTTGGCGGCATAGGCCGCCGATCCGCCCGAGACGACGAGCAGCACGACGGCGAGCAGCGCGATGCCGAAGCGGGCGAGCCCGCCCGTCTTGACCAGGCGCACGAGCCGCAGCGTGTCGATCGTCAACACGATCCAGAGCACGGCGTAGCCGATCAACACGACCTGCACGGCGAGCAACGCGAACCAGTTCGTCGCGACCGTGAGGAAGACGCTCTGCCACAGCAGGGCGCACAGGGCCGTGAGCACGACGGCGACCCACAGCACGATCGTCGCGGCGAGTCCGAACCGGCCGAGCCGGCGGTTGCCCGCGAGCACCTGCGCCGACCCCGGGATGACGAAGTTGCACAGCACGAGCCACCAGCCGCGCCGCGACATGAACGCCGGCGACCGGGTGTCGGGGTTGCGCAGCGGGCGATCCTCGACGAGCCTCGCGGTGCTGTAGGGCGCAGCGGCGCCGGGTCGCGGCGGGCTCGCCACGCTCACAGGGAGTCCTTCAGCCGCCGGTTCTTGTCTTCGACCTGCCCCTCGAGTTCGCGCGCATACGCTTCGACGGCGTCTGCGAGCGCAGCATCCGCCCCTCCGAGCATGCGCACGGCGAGCAGTCCCGCGTTCTTCGCGCCGTTGATCGACACGGTCGCCACCGGGATGCCGGCGGGCATCTGCACGATGCTGAGGAGCGAGTCGAGGCCGTCGAGCGTTGCGAGCTGCACGGGAACGCCGATGACGGGCAGAGCGGTGACCGAGGCGAGCATGCCCGGCAGGTGTGCGGCGCCGCCCGCTCCGGCGATGATGACGCGGATGCCGCGGGCCCGGGCCTCGCGCCCGTAGCGGATCAGCTTGTCAGGGGTGCGGTGGGCCGAGACGACTTCGACCTCGTGCGCGACGCCGAAGTCGGTGAGCAGCTGGGACGCGTCGCTCATGACGCGCCAATCGGAGTCGGAGCCCATGACGACGCCGACCAGGGGCGCGTCGGAGGAATGCAGCGGCCGGGTCACTCGACCAGGCTAGGGCGCGTCGCTGGAAACTCCCCGCAACGGCACGCCTCCCGCTGCGCCTCGCGTGGCCTCATTTGACCGCGAGACTGCAACGGCGCGCCGAGACTGCGGGGTCTACCCGCTCTCTCGGCGTGCGGTTGCAGTCTCGCGGGTGTGGGGTGTGGGGTGTGGTCGGGTGTGGGGGGCGTGGGGGCGTCGGGCGGAGTCAGTCGAGGAAGTGGGCGGCGGCGGCGCGAGCCTGATAGGCGACGTCATCGAGGTCGGCCCCGGCGACATTGACGTGGCCGACCTTGCGGCCGGGGCGCGGGGCCTTGCCGTAGGTGTGGATCTTGGCCTCAGGGTGCTCCGACATCGCCACGGCGAACCGCTCGTCGAGCCCACCCTCGGCGGGGCCGCCGAGGATGTTGACCATGACCGTCCACGGCACACGCGGCGACGGGTCGCCCAGCGGCAGGTCGGCGACGGCACGCAGGTGCTGCTCGAACTGGCTCGTGACGGCGCCGTCCTGGCTCCAGTGGCCGCTGTTGTGCGGACGCATCGCCAGCTCGTTCACGAGCAGCCGCTCGTCGGTCGTCTCGAAGAGCTCGACCGCCAGCATCCCGGTCACGCCCAGTCCTTCGGCGATCGCGACGCCGATGTCGCGGGCGACGTCGCGCAGACGGGTTCCCGCCCCGGGAGCGGGCGCGAGCACCTCGGCGCAGACGCCGTCGCGCTGCACGGTCTCGACGACCGGGTACGCGCGCACTTCGCCCGACGGGCGCCGTGCGACCTGCTGCGCCAGCTCGCGCGAGAAGTCGACGAGCTCCTCGACCAGCAGCGCTCCCCCGCGCGCGTCCTCGGCGAGCGCGGCGAACCAGTCCTCGGCCTCGGTCGCCGCCCGCACGACACGCACTCCCTTGCCGTCGTAGCCGCCGCGCGGTGTCTTGACGACGGCGTGACCGCCGTGCGCGTCGATGAAGGCCTGCAGCTCGACGGCATCGGTCACACCGGCCCAGTCAGGCTGCGGCATCCCGAGCTCTTCGAGCTTCGCGCGCATGACGAGCTTGTCCTGCGCGACACCGAGCGGCGACGGGCCGGGATGCACCTGGACCCCCGCCTCGACGAGCTGCGCGAGCACGTCCTGAGGCACGTGCTCGTGGTCGAACGTCACGACGTCGACCTCGCGTGCGAACGCCAGCACCGTGTCGGCGTCGCGATAGTCACCGACGGCGGTCGCGGCGAGCGACGCCGACATCCCTTCGTCTTCGGCCAGCACGCGCAGCTCGATACCGAGCTCGACGGCGGGCGCGATCATCATTCGGGCGAGCTGTCCGCCACCGACGACTCCGACGCGCAATGTCATGGGACCCATCATCCCAGCCCGGGCCGGGGCGCGTGTCCCGGCATCCGTTGCTCTCCTCGGGTTTGGGGCGCGTTCTGTCGGCGACACGCCGTGGCCGGCGGCGTGGCGGTGTCGAGATGCGCCCCAAACCCGGTGGGTGTCCGGTTCGCGAGGCTCACCCGCAGTTCGGGGCGAACACGGTGGTCGTTCCCGGCTCGCGAGCCTCACCCGCAGTTCGGGGCGCGTTCTGTCGGCGACACGCCGCGGCCGGCGGGGTGTCGGTGTCGAGATGCGCCCCAAACCCCGCGGGGGCGTCCCCGGCTCGCGAGGCTCACCCGCAACGCGGGGCGACCACGGTGGGCGTCCCCGGTTCACGAGCCTCACCCGCAGTTCGGGGCGCGTTCTGTCGGCGACACGCCGTGACCGGCGGCGTGTCGATGCCGAAATACGCCCCAAACCCGGTGGGCGTCCCCGGCTCGCGAGGCTCACCCGCAGCGCGGGGCGAACACGGTGGGCATCCCCGGCGCGCGAGCCTCACCCGCAGTTCGGGGCGCGTTCTGTCGACGACACGCCGTGGCCGGCGGCGTGTCGATGCCGAAATACGCCCCAAACGCCGCGGGGGGCGGTGCGCCGGGGTCAGGGCAGCGGCGGCATGGGAGGCGTGCCCGGAGGAAGCGGCGGCTGCGCATCGCGATGCGCGAGGATCTGGTTCACCTCGACCTGATCTACGAGCGCCTCGTGCACGAGCGCCATACTCGGCACGTTCACGAGCCGCAGTGGCTCGTCGACGCCGTTCGACAGCACGAGCGTGCCCGTGCCCCACATGCGCTGCAGGATGCCGCGCCTCGCCCGGATCGTGTACCCGCGGACGTGCGCGAGTTCACGCCGGTGCGTGACGAGCACGCCGCGCCGCTCGATGACGCGACGCGTCGTGATCGTGTAGACGTGCGTCCACCACACGAGGAACGGCAGCAGCACGAGCAGGAAGACGACGGCAGCGGCCGCGGTCAGCAGCATCCAGTTCTCGTATCCCGCCGGGAGGTTGTTGTAGAGATAGCCGGTGGCACCGGCCACCGCGATCAGCACGAGCGCCGACCACGTCAGCCGCCGCGCGTGCGGGCGGAACCGCGCAACACGCAGCTCGGGCGTCGGTGCGCCCGGCGCCGGCGTCAGGGGGCGCCCGCCGTAGATCGGCTGCGTCATGTTTCTTATTGTGGGGGCGCGATCGCGCGGTGCCGCGACGCCACGACGGATGAGGGCACGAATTCGGTGCGGGCGGGCGACCCTTCGGCAGGCTCAGGGACCGGCGAGCTCAGGGACCCGGCCCGACGGGCCCAGGGGTCGGAGACCGGAGCAGGGCGGATGCCGCGGCTCAGCGCACGTGCAGCACGTCGCCGGCGGACACGGCGGTCTCGACGGCGAGGCCGCCCACGACGACGAGGCGTCCCTCGGCGTCCAGACGCGCGGCGCGACCGATGAGACGCGAGCTGTCCGGAAGCAGCACGACGACCTCGCGCCCGATCGTCGAGCACAGCACCTCGATCTCGGCCGCGAGCCCCGCCGTGACGGCGTTGCCCAGCGCGTCGGCGAGAGCCGTGAGCTGCTCATCGAGCGCCTTCAGGTAGTCGGCGATGAGCTGGTCGTCGTCGCATTCGAGCCCGAGCGCGGCGAACGAGGTCGCGGTGTCGACGGGAAGGTCGACGCGAGGCATGCGCGTGTTCACGCCCGTGCCGATCACGATCGCGTCGGGGTGATCGGGCACGACCTCCGCGAGGATGCCGCAGATCTTGCCGCCGTCGACGAGCACGTCGTTGGGCCATTTCAGCGACGCGGAGTGCGGACTCCCTGCCAGCTGCGCTGCGATCGCCCGGGTCATCGCGGCGCCGGCGATGAGCGGGACCCACCCGCGCGCGGCCATCGGCACCCTCGTCGCGTCGATCAGCGTCGACACCGCCAGCGCCGTGTCGGGTGGTGTCGTCCACGTGCGGTCGAGGCGGCCCCGTCCCGCGCGCTGGTCGGTCGTGAGCAGCACCGACAGGTGCGGCCACTCGCCCGGCGCCTCGGTCACGTGCGTGACGACGTCGGCGTTGGTGGAGTCGGTCGCCTCGACGACCTGCACGCGGGGACTGATCGCGGCGGTGAGGGGATAGCCCTCGTCAGGGATAGGCATGAACGCCACGCTACTCGGGGGTCGGGCTCGCCACCCTGGGTTGACACGCGGCGGCACCGGACCGCGAGACCCGACGTCAGGCGCTGCGGATGAAGGTGGCCAGCGGAGAGAAGCGGTGCGCGTCGAGGTCGCTGCGGCGGATCCAGATCTCGAGATGCCCGCTGTCGCCGAAGACGCCGCCGAACGAGGGGTCTCCGGGGATGTCGAACAGCAGCACGTGCTCATCAGACGGATGCTGGAGCGGTAGCTGCACGCTCAGCACGTGCACGTCGTCGAGCGACATGCCGAAGTCCGGCGCCGCGAGACCGCCCAGATGCACGACCGCACCCGCCCGCGCCTCGAAGGGGCTGCGCTCGGCCGCGGCCTCGAAACCGTCCGGGTAGGAGCCGTTGCGGGCGACCTGATCCGCTTCGAGCTGAAGCCAGCCGGCGCGCTCGACCGCGTCGGCCGACGCGTCCGGCGACGGCTGGAACGTCGGCAGCGCGATGATCTCGACGGCGTGTGCCGACGTCTGGCCCGATTCGATGGGGCCGCGGGCGCGAACATCGTCCTCCGCGACATGGCGCACGACCGCGCCGCCGTTCGGCACGTCCGGTGCGGTGCGCGAGTCACCGAGGGTCGTGTGGAAGACCTGCACGAGCCCATCGGCCGGCCACGCGTGAGCCCGCAGCATCGCCGCGATCGTCTCGTCGTCTTCGGCGAGCCGCGTGAGCGCCGCACCGTCGAGCTGCAGGAGGAACACGGTCCCGTCCGGCATCGACGATCCGGGAGTCGCCGTCGGCACCCCGCCGATACGCGAAAGGTCGCGCCAGTCGTCGTCGAGCTCTTCCGCCGCGTACGGGTCGTCTTCGGAACCGACCTCCGCCAGATACAGCGCGGGGCGGATGTCGAGATCGCCGGACACATCCGCGACGCGCGGGTCGGCCCGCAGCGCGCCGAGGTCGGCACGGTGCTCCCACACGGCCCCGGTCAAGACCTCGTGGAGCACCGCCGCCTCGTCGGGTGCGCTGGTGGCCACGAGCCCCCGCAGCTCTCGCATCAGGTTGCCGTCGGACCGCACATCGCGCGCCGCGGCGACCTGCTCGTCGGCGAGCGCGTTCCACCTCTGTGCCGGAATCTCGTGGATACGCGGTGTCAGCTCGGCGATCTGCGCGTGGAGCTCGACAAGCCTGCGCCAGGCCGGGTGGTCGATGTGAGGCACGTCGTGATTCTTTCGGTCGAGCCCGTGGCCCCGCGCGGCGAACACGCACGGGACCACGAGCGTCGGTCAGATGTTGATTCCGCAGTGGCGCAGGAGCTGGACTCCGAACTTGTGCTGGTTGGTCCAGCTCATCGCCCTCACCTGTGAGCGGATGGTCGCAGTGTTGCGGAAGGCGAAGCCCGCGACACTCCCCGCGAACTTCTTCGCCATCCACGAGTTGACGCACTTCTGGTGAATCGCCGTCGGGATCTGCACCAGGTTCTGCGGGTTGTGGATCGCAGCGGCGGGGAACTTCGTGTTGCCCTGCTCGACGACATGGTGCCACTGATAATTCGGCTTGGCGTTACCGGCCCACGTCTTGAACCTCGCGAACGTCGAGAAGCCCCCTCGGGTCGTCATCGCCATCCCCGCCCGGATCGCCGTCGTCACGAACGCACGAGCAGTCGCCGCCACGAAGATGCGGGCAGCGGCGAGAAGGCCCAGCACGATGAGCGGCGCCGGATCCGAGACGACCGGGAACGCGGCACCTTCGGTGTCGACGACCTGGACGAGCGTGTCTCCCTCGATCTCGTAGTGCGTGGGCAGCGGCATGCCGTCCGCGTCCACGGACCAAGGCGCCAGGAACGCCCCGACGACGACCTCGCCGTCGCCGACGGCTGCGTCGTCAGCACCGATGCCCTCGGCGGCCTCGGCCAGGCCGGCCTCGTACTCCACCGGATCGACCTCGGGGGCCAGCTCGACCTCGGCGTCGGGGTGGGGTCCACCGGTCACGTCGACGATGACGACGTCACCCGAAGACAGCTGCCGCAGCTCCACACCCCCCTGAAGGCGGATGTCGTACTCGTACGCGTGCACCGGGGTGTCGCTGTAGAACTCGTCGGCGACCGTGATGAGGCGAGCCGTACCCCCTTCGACGGGAGCCACCACGACGCCGAGTCCCGACTGCGCATCCGTCGCCGCGGCGAGACCGTCCTCGCCGAGCTCGAGCGGCGTATCGGTGGGCAGATCGATCGAGAAGTCACCCGTGGTCACCTCTGTGCCGATGATCGTCATCGTCCCGTCCGCGTCGGCGATTCCCGCGGCGTACTGCGTCAGCGCGGCGTCGTCGACAGCCCCGACACCGGCGGCTTCAAGCCCGGCCACAGCTGCGTGCGCGGTCGCTTCATGCGGTGTTTCCTCTGCGGCGGCAGCGGGCGCGGCGTGCAGGGCCGCGATGAGCAGCGCAGCAGTCGCGACGGTGGCCACTGCGCCCTGTGCCCGGCGCACATGCATCGTCTGGGACATATTCCTCAATCTTCCTCGAGAGAGCAATCGATGCAGCGAGTGCGACATCGGCGAGTAGAGACTCGGCGATATGTCTACTGCATCCGAAGATCGCGGCGCCACAGAAATTTCCGGTCGCGCCGCTCGACGGGCCTCGTGCCGCGGCATCCGACGATCACGACAGCGGATGCCGCGGGCACTTGTGCGAACCCTCCAACGGTCTGCGAACACCCGCCACTAGGGTGGAATCCGTGACCGAGCAGCCCGACCTCTCGACGACCGCCGGCAAGATCGCCGACCTCCGCGCCCGCTATCAGGAGGCCGTCCTCGATGCCGAGGCGGTCGCGAAGCAGAAGCAGCACGCGAAGGGCAAGGGCACGGCGCGTGAGCGCATCGAGATGCTCGTCGACCCGGGCAGCTTCGTCGAGCTCGACGAATACGTGCGGCACCGCACGTCGGCGTTCGGCATGGACCGTTCACGCCCGTACGGCGACTCGGTCGTCACCGGCACCGGCACGATCCACGGGCGCACGGTCGCCGTCTACGCGCAGGACTTCTCGACCTTCGGCGGCTCGCTCGGCGAGGTCGCCGGCGACAAGATCATCAAGATCATGGAATTCGCACTGCGCAGCGGCATCCCCGTCGTCGGGATCCTCGACTCGGGCGGAGCGCGCATCCAGGAAGGCGTCGTCGCCCTCGGCAAGTACGGCGAGATCTTCCGCCTGAACACGCAGGCCTCCGGTGTCATCCCGCAGATCTCGATCATCATGGGACCCGCCGCCGGCGGCGCGGTGTACTCCCCCGCGCTGACCGACTTCGTCGTCATGGTCGACAAGACGAGCCAGATGTTCGTCACCGGCCCGGACGTCATCAAGACGGTCACGGGCGAAGACGTCGGCATGGAAGAGCTCGGCGGCGCCTACACGCACAACACCCGCTCCGGGGTCGCGCACTACCTGGCCGAAGACGAAGACGACGCGATCGACTACGTGCGGACCATGCTGGGGTTCCTCCCCGACAACAACCTCGCCGAGCTGCCCGACTACGAGTCCGGGTTCGACTTCGAGACGACGGATTCCGACCTCAAGCTGAACACCGTCATCCCGGACTCCCCGAACCAGCCGTACGACATCCACGAGGTCATCCGCCGGATCGTCGACCCCGCCGCGGGCTCGGAGACCGGCGAGTTCCTCGAGGTGCAGCCGCTGTTCGCGCCGAACATCGTGATCGGCTTCGGTCGCGTCGAGGGGCGCAGCGTCGGCATCATCGCCAACCAGCCGTCGCAGATGGCCGGCACGCTCAACATCGAGGCCGGCGAGAAGGCGAGCCGCTTCGTGCGGTTCTGCGACGCGTTCTCTATCCCGATCGTCACGCTCGTCGACGTGCCCGGCTACCTGCCCGGCACCGACCAGGAGTGGACGGGCGTCATCCGCCGCGGCGCGAAGCTGCTCTACGCGTACGCCGAGGCGACCGTGCCGCTGGTCACCGTGATCCTGCGCAAGGCCTACGGCGGCGCGTACATCGTCATGGGGTCCAAGCAGCTCGGCGCCGACATCAACCTCGCCTGGCCCACGGCCGAGATCGCCGTCATGGGCGGTCAAGGTGCGGTCAACATCCTGTATCGGGGCGAGATCAAGAAGGCCGAGGAGGCCGGCGAAGACGTCGCCGCCGTGCGCACGCGGCTCGCGAACGAGTACACCTACAACGTCGCCTCGCCGTTCCTCGCCGCCGAGCGTGGCGAGCTGGACGGCATCATCGAGCCCGCGCAGACCCGCGTATCGATCGCGAAGGCGCTGCGTGCCCTGCGCGGCAAGCGCGCGTCGCTTCCGCCCAAGAAGCACGGGAACATCCCCCTGTGACGAACGACGAGCAGGCTCCGCCGGTCACGATCGACGTGCGCCGCGGCAACCCCACCCCCGAAGAGCTCGCGGCGCTCATCGCCGTCGTCACCGAGGCGTACGCGCAAGAGAGCGCGGGCGCCGTCGCCGACGACGCCCCGCGCCGTTCGGCGTGGTCGGTCACGCAGCGGGGACTGCGCCGGCCGCTCGCGCGGGAGCTCGGCTGGCGCGCGACGTTCTGAGTCGTTGTCCCCCGAAATACCTACAGACAGCCGCATCCCCGCCCTCAGATACTTGAGGTGCTGGAACGCATTACGCGTTCGGTCGGCCTGCACCCTCATGGGTCGCCCAGGTTCGGCCTTGCGGGCGGTTTTCGGGTAACTGCTCGCACTTGGCGAGGGGCGGGGGGCTTCGCCGCCCCTCGCCTTCTCCACTTCGTCGCTCCTCGTCTCGGTTCGCCCTCCCCCACCGAGGCGAGGAGCGAGACTCTGTCCGGCCGGGCTGGGTTCACGTGCCCCACTCTGCTCGGGCCCCGGTTCTTCGCGCGCGTTCCGAGGCAAACGAACGGATGCCGAGGAGACGGCGACGGCACGCGAGTCGGTCAGGAGTGCGGGATCTCACTCCACAGGTCGACGCCGTCTTCGTCGCTGAGGCCGTGCTCCGAGGTCGAGCGTCCCACGACCGTCACGGCGATGCTCTCGTGCGGCGACGTGCGGATGTAGAGGCGATCGGATGCCGCGCTGCGCAATGTCTCGGCGAGCTGAGCGCGGATGACCCCCAGCGCCTCTTCGTCGAGCCCGTCTAGGCCTCCCTCGTCGAGCACCGTGACGACGGCGCCCCGGCGACGGGCGCGCTCGAGCTCGGCGCGCACGTCGTCGTCGAGCAGGCGAGGTCCGCGAAGTTCGTCCCGCAGACGCCCCTCGGCCAGCCGGGCCTCGAGCCGATCGTCTTCGTCGAGCCGGCCGCGCGTCGAGACGACGCGGGTCAGCACGGGACCGGCGACGGCGAGCGCCCGCTGCACCTGCACGCGTCGTTCACGCTGACGCACGACCTGCGATGCCTGCCACGCCGAGGCGGCACGCTGCAGCTGGGCGAGCTGCGTCGTGTCGTGGGCGGCGCGGTCGAGCGAGAACCGGACGAGGTGGGCCACGATGACCCACACGACCGAGCCGACCAGGCCGAGTGCGAGGGCCGGGCCCGCGCCCATCCAGGCGACCGACCCGATCCCGAGGATCGCGATGCCCGACCAGGCCACCCAGGGTCGGCGGCGCACCATCACGATGACCATGAGCGCGCCGAGACCGCCGAGATACCACGTCGCGAACGTCGCCGTGCGATTGCCGTCGCCGACGCCGATCGCGATCGCCGTCGGCACGATCGCCGTCGTCGCCAGGGCCAGGACAGCGGCCCAGACGGGCAGGCGCGCCGTTCCGCCGCGACCCGCGGCATCCGTCGTCGCGGTGCGCGATCGGACGGGGTACCAGTAGATGCACAGCCAGGTCGTGACCAGATAGAGCGCGACGACCGTGACGAGCACGAGGGGAAAGGGCACGGGTTCGGTGAGGGCCAGCGCTCGCGCCGCGATGTAGGCCGTGAATGCGACCGCCAGGGCGGACAGGATGTTGCGGACTCTCATCCGTCGACCTCCCCCGCGGCGAGGTCCGCCTCGGTCACGCCCTGCGGCAGCGGGGCGGGCCAATCGAGCACGACCACCGTGCCGGCCCGACTGGATTCCAGCTGCGCCGTACCGCCCACCGCGGCCACGCGCGCGATGATCGACCCGCGGATGCCGAGCCGGTCGTCGGGGACGCCGGCCATGTCGAAGCCCTCGCCCGCATCGCGCACGACGATGCGGATCCGCTCGGGCGTGCCGTCGACCGTCACGGTCAGGCCCACGCCGCCGGCGTGCTGCACGGCGTTGGCGATCGCCTGCGTCGTGGCGAGCACGAGCGCGCGCGCGACGCGTCCCGGCACGGAGGGCGCGTCGGCGACGACGCTGCGCTGGACCGCGAACTGCACACCGACCTCGCGCGCGGCGACTTCGATGTCGTCGGCCAGCGACGCCGAGTCCTGCGGTGCGTCGCTGCCCTCACGGGCGTCCTGCTCGGCGTTGGCGAGGCGGGTCAGCGCTTCGCGCGCCATCGCCGCGGCGAGCGTGCGCGCGCGGGGACCGTCAGCGCGCTCGGCCGCGATCAGGGCGGCCAGCACGCTGTCGTGCATGAGGGCGGCGACGGCGACGCGCTCCTGCTCCGCGGCATTGGCCGCCGCCGCGCGCGCGTACGACTCGACGGCCTTGCCGCGCGCGTCGTCGACTCCGACGGCGATCGAGCGCAGCACCCACCCGAGGCTCAGCAGCACTCCCCCGAGGATGAGGGCGAACGACACGTCGATCGCGACGGCGGCCCACACGTCGGGACGGAACTCCCCCTGCACGAGGCGCACGAATCCGAACAGCAGCGGCGCGAGAGCCGTCCACACCAGCTGCAGCGGAAGCGAGAACGCCAGGACGGCGGCGAGCGTCGCGATGTTGACGAGGTACCAGATCCACGGCGCTTCGGTGGGGGCGAGGGTCGAGTCCGTCGTCGCGAGCGGCCACACCGCGAGCATGGCGACGTACACGATCGCGAAGACGCCGGCCGAGACGCGCACGCCGCGACCGACGAGGCACGCGACGATCATGAACAGCAGCGGAGCGAACACGACGATCAGCAGCGGCACCTGCCAGCTGCCGAGCTCGGCGCGCTGGCCGAGCGCCGTCACCGCCGCCTGGGCGCCGAGGATGAGCGAGCCGACACCCGACGACACCGAGATGATGCGCTCGACGCGCTGGCGCGTGAAAGCGCCGATCCCCGCCGTCGCCTCACGCGAACGCGGGATGTGGCCCCAGGCGTCATCGAGCGACGAGGGGCCCTCTTGAGTCACCGTGCGCGCCCCGGTGGAGCGGCGGGCGGCGCCGCGCCCGCGGAGTCGGCCAGGATGCCGTCTTCCATCGCGCGACGCAGCAGGTCGACCTTCGTGGGAGCCGGACGCCCCACCTCGACGTACTTGACGCGCACGCGCGTGATGTTCTCTTTCGCCGTCGAGTACGCCACGCCCAGCCGGTCGGCGACGACCTTGAGCGGCAGCCCCGCCGCATACAACCGCAGCACGTCGCGTTCGCGGGCCGACAGCTGCGCGTCGGCGAACTCACGATCGCCCTCGACGGCGCTGGCCCACTCGACGTTGTTGAGGGGTTCTCCGCGGGCGACGGTGTGGATCGCGGCGAGCACGTCGTCGATGCGCGACGACTTGCTGATGACGCCCGCGGCCCCCGCGGCGAGCGCTTCGCGCACGGCCGCCGGACGGTCGGCGACGGAGTGGATGATGACGCTCGAACCGTCGCGGATCAGCGTCGTGACGTTCTCGGTCACGGTCGTGCCGTCGCCGAGCGTGAGGTCGAGCACGACGACATCGGCCGGGGCGGACTGGCTGAACGTTCGCCAGTTGATGTACTCGGTGACCGTCGACCCCGAGAAGACGACGTCCTTCGTCTGAGCGCGCACGCAAGCCGCCTCGAGTCCCAGGCGGACGGACTCGTGGTCGTCGATAAGGGCGACGCGCGTCATTCCCCTTACTTTAGGGCAGACCCGCGACCACCAGGCGGCCTTGCGCTTTACGGCTCGAGGGCTCTAAGGGCTCTCGACGCGAGTGAGCGTGGCGACCGCTTCGACGTGGTGCGAGTTCGGGAACAGGTCGAGCGCCTCGACGCTGCGCGTCTCGTACCCCACCGCCCGGAACGTGCCGAGATCCCGCGCGAGAGCGACGGGGTCGCACGCGACGTAGACGACGGTCGCGGGCGCCAGAGCGGCGATCCCCTCCACGACGGCGCGTCCGGCTCCCGCGCGGGGCGGATCGAGCAGCACGACGCCCCGCGCGAGCCGCTCGCGCTCGACGGCGGATGCTGCGCCCCCGAGCTGCGTGATCCAGCGGTCGACCCGGGCGGTCTCGGCCCGGGCGCCGATCCACTCCGCGAGGTTCTCGCCCGCGTGGTCGGTCGCGCGCGTGTCGGACTCGACCGAGGTGACGCGGGTCGACGGGCCGCCCAGGCTCGCGAGGGTCGCCGCGAACAGGCCGACCCCGCCGTACAGGTCGAGGTGCCACGCGTCAGGGTCGACGGCGTCCTCGAGAGTGCGCGCGACGAGGTCCGTGAGCGACGCGGCGGCGAGCCGGTGCACCTGCCAGAACCCACCCGCATCCACGTGGAAATCGCGACCCGCGACGGTCTCGACGACGACTTCGCGCGCAGGATCGTTGCGGACCGGGGCGCCCGGTGCCGGTGTGCGGCCCCGCCGGCGGGATCCGGCGCGCACCGTCTCGGGACGCGGGACGACCCGCACGCGACCGTCCGCGGGCTGCACGAGGTCGATGCGTCCGGCCGCGCCCTGCGCGAGCTGCCGTGCCGCCTGCGCGACGGCGGCGGTCGCGAGCGGCAACTCGTCGACGGGGATGACGCGGTGGCTGCGGGCGGCGTACGGGCCGACCCTGCCGTCGTCGTCGACGTGCAGGCTGACCCGGGTGCGCCAGCCCGTGCCGTCGTCGGTCTCGGGGTCGGCGCCGTCGGCCCCGGCCGCGCGGATCGCCACCGGCAGCTCGAGGCCGGCGAACCGGCGCAGGGCGTCGGAGAGCACGTCGAGCTTGAGCTCGCGCTGGTGGGCGAGGTCGATGTGGCCGAAGTCGGCGCCGCCGGGACGCAGCTCGGGCGGAGTGTCCACGTCGGCCTGACGCCACACGTGCGCACGACGGTGCGGTGAGGCATCCCGCACCTCGATCGTCTCGGCGCGCCAGAACGAGCTCTTCGACGTGTCCGTCAGCCGGGCGCGCACGCGTTCGCCGGGGATGGCGTCGGGCACGAAGACGACGCGGCCCTCGTGTCGGGCGACGAAGACGCCGCCGTGGGCGACGCCCGTGATGTCGAGGTCGAGCAGATCACCGGAGTCCATTCCCCGATTCTCCCCCACGCGCGGTTCGGGTCGCGGCGCGGGGACCGCGCGCCGACGGCCCCTACCCTGGGGGGATGCGCGTATGCCTCGCCTCGACGTCGCCGGCCCGTCTCATGCTGCTGCGGCAAGCCGGCATCACCCCCCACACGCTCCCGCCCGACGTCGACGAGGAAGCCGTCGTCGCCGCCGTCGAGACGGCCGAGGAGCGCACGCTCGATCCCGACGAGCACGTACTGCTGCTCGCGCGACGCAAAGCCGCCGACGTCGCGGCCCGGCTGGTCGACGACATCCCCGACTTCGACGGCATCGTCATCGGCGGCGATTCGATGTTCGAACTCGACGGCGACGTGCTCGGAAAGCCGCACACGCCCGAGAACGCCGTCGCACGGTGGCGTGCGATGCGCGGCCGCACGGGCGTGCTGCACTCGGGCCACGCCGTCGTGCGCGTCGAACCCGGACGCTCGCCGCGCGAGGTGCACGCTGTGGCCGCGGCATCCGTCACGTTCGCCGAAGACGTCACGGATGCCGAGATCGCGGCCTACGTCGCGACGGGAGAGCCCCTGCACGTGGCCGGCGCCTTCACGGTCGACTCGCTCGGGGGCGCCTTCATCGAGCGCGTCGAGGGCGACCCGTCGACCGTCGTGGGCATGTCGCTCTCGACGATCCGCCGCCTCGTGCGCGAGCTCGGAGTCGAGTGGACCTCGTTGTGGAATTCGGTCGACGACGGTCCGACGTTGTCGTAGGACTCCCACGTTTTTCGTCGGTTCTTGTAGGGAGTGCTCAAAAGGGCTCGCACAACCCTCGCTAGGCTGGCATCCATGCCTCAGACCGCCCCGGCGAAGATCAGCAAGGTCCTCATTGCCAATCGCGGCGAGATCGCCGTCCGCATCATCCGTGCCGCACGTGACGCCGGTATCTCGTCGGTCGCGGTGTACGCCGATCAGGATCGCGATGCCCTGCACGTGCGACTCGCCGACGAGGCGTACGCGCTCGACGGGTCCACGAGCGCCGAGACCTACCTCTCGATCGACAAGATCCTCTCCGTCGCGCGCCGCTCCGGCGCCGACGCCGTGCACCCCGGCTACGGGTTCCTCGCCGAGAACGCCGACTTCGCCCGCGCCGTCGCCGGCGCGGGGCTCATCTGGATCGGCCCCTCGCCCGAGGCGATCGAAGCGCTCGGCGACAAGGTCACCGCCCGCCACGTCGCCGAGAAGGTGGGCGCACCGCTCGCACCCGGCACTCCCGGCCCCGTCGCGGGCGCCGACGAGGTCATCGCCTTCGCCGACGAGTTCGGTCTGCCCATCGCGATCAAGGCCGCGTACGGCGGCGGCGGACGCGGCCTGAAGGTCGCCCGCACGACCGACGAGATCGCCGAGCAGTTCGAATCGGCCACCCGCGAGGCCGTCACCGCGTTCGGTCGCGGCGAGTGCTTCGTCGAGAAGTACCTCGACAAGCCCCGGCACGTCGAGACGCAGTGCCTCGCGGATGCCGCCGGCAACGTCGTCGTCATCTCGACGCGGGACTGCTCGCTGCAGCGCCGCCACCAGAAGCTCGTCGAAGAGGCACCGGCACCGTTCCTGACCGACGAGCAGAACCGGATCCTCTACGAATCGTCGAAGGCGATCCTGCGCGAGGTCGGCTACGTCGGCGCGGGCACGTGCGAGTTCCTCATCGGCGCCGACGGCACGATCTCGTTCCTCGAGGTCAACACGCGCCTGCAGGTCGAGCACCCGGTGTCCGAAGAAGTCACCGGCATCGACCTCGTGCGCGAGCAGTTCCGCCTCGCCGAGGGCCAGGAGATCGGCTACGACGACCCCGTCGCCGAGGGCCACTCGATCGAGTTCCGCATCAACGGTGAAGACCCCGGGCGCGGTTTCCTGCCCCAGCCCGGACCCATTCACGTCTTCAAGACGTTCGGGGGCCCCGGCATCCGTCTCGATTCGGGTGTGACGGCGGGCGACAGCGTCTCGGGCGCGTTCGACTCGCTGCTGGCGAAGATCATCGTGACCGGGCGCGACCGCGCCGAGGCGCTGCAGCGCGCACGCCGCGCGCTCGACGAGTTCGAGATCACCGGGCTGCCGACCGTGCTGCCGTTCCACCGCGAGGTCGTGCGCGATCCGGCCTTCACCGCCGAGGACGGCCGCTTCGGCGTCTTCACGCGCTGGATCGAGACCGAGTTCGCGGGCGAGATCGCCCCGTGGGACGGCGAGCTCGAAGCCCCCGCCGCCCCCGAGCCGCGGCATACCGTCGTCGTCGAGGTGAGCGGCAAGCGCCTCGAGGTGCGCCTGCCCGACCGCATCACCGCGACGCCCGGCACCGGACGCCCCGCCGCCGCTCCCCCGTCGCGCCGTTCGCACGCGACGACCGTCACGGCCGGCGCGTCCGGCGACGCCGTCAAGGCTCCGATGCAGGCCACGATCGTCAAGGTCGCAGTCGAAGACGGGCAGCACGTCGTCAAGGGCGACCTCGTCATCGTGCTCGAGGCGATGAAGATGGAGCAGCCGATCCAGGCGCACAAGGACGGCGTCATCGGCTCGATCAGCGCCGCCGCCGGCACGACCGTCTCCGCCGGCCACCAGCTCCTGACGATCAGCTGACGGCGCGGCCGTCCCCCGGCGTGGTGCCGGGTGTGCCGCCGCGCGTTGCGGCGCGCGGCGTGCCCGTGCGTTGCGCCGTTCCTTTCGTTGACTTGCGCCCTATGCCGGCGACACGCCGCGCGCGAGCGACAAAGGCCGCAAGTCAACGAACGGGGTCGGCCCCTGGCATCCCGCCTCGCGCGTGACCGCCACCCCGCGCGCTGCGCGCGCGGTGCCGCTGCCGCTGCCCACGTGCGTTGCGCCGTTCCTCTCGTCGACTTGCGCCCAATGCCGGCGACACGCCGAGGGCGAGCGACAAAGGCCGCAAGTCAACGAACAGGGTCGGGCCCCGTGCATCCGCCTCGCGCGTGACCGCCGCCCCGCGCGCTGCGCGCCCATCGGCCTTCCCCCGCTCCACGAGCCGCGCGCCCGCCGCGCCGTTCTTCGTCGACTTGCGCCCAATGCCGGCGACACGCCGAGCGCGAGCGACAAAGGCCGCAAGTCAACGAACGGGGTCGGCCCCCGGCATCCAACCTCGCGCGTGACCGCCGCCCCGCGCGCTGCGGGTCCATCGGCCTTCCCTCGCTCCACGGGCCGCGCGCCCGTCGCTCCGTTCCTTCGTCGACTTGCGCCCAATGCCGGCGACACGCCGCGCGCGAGCGACAAAGGCCGCAAGTCAACGAACGGGGTCGGGCCCCGACGAAACCCGGGCCCGGCGAAACCACGGCCCGACGAAACCACGGAGCGGCGAAGAGCGGATGCCGGGAGGTCAGACCCCGTACACGGTGTGGTCGACGACGTGCATCGCGCGCGCGGCATCCGTGATGCTGCCCGACAGCGACGGGTACACCGTGAACACGCGCGAGACCTGGTCGATCGTCAGGCGGCGCTCGACGGCGATCGCGATCGGGTAGATGAGCTCGGATGCCCGGGGTCCGACGATCACGCCGCCCACCACGCTGCCCGACCCCTGGCGTGCGATGAGCTTGACGAAGCCGTCCTTGATGCCCATCATCTTCGCCCGCGGGTTCGCGGCGAGCGGCAGCTTGTGCACGACGGCGGCGATGCGTCCGTCGATGATGTCCTTCTCCTGCCACCCGACCGTCGCGATCTCGGGCGCGGTGAAGATGTTCGAGGCGATCCGGCGACGCTCCAACGGGATCACGACGTCGCCGAGGGCGTGGAAGACCGCCGTCCGGCCCTGCATCGAGGCGACCGAGGCGAGCGGCACGAACGTCGTGCAGTCCCCCGCGGCGTAGATGTTCGGCACCGAGGTGCGCGCGACGCGGTTGACCTGGATGTGCCCCGAATCGGTCATCTGCACGCCGGCCTGCTCGAGTCCGATGCCCGCGGTGTTGGGCACCGACCCGACCGCCATGAGGCAGTGGCTGCCCTCGACGGTGCGTCCGTCGCTGAGGGTCACGACGACGCGGTCGCCGAGGTTCTCGACCCGGTCGGCGCGGGACTTCGACAGCAGCGTCATTCCGCCCCGCTTGAACACGCGCTCGAGCACCGCCGCGGCATCCGTGTCCTCACCGGGAAGAACCTGGTCGCGACTCGAGACGAGCGTGACCTCGGCCCCGAGGTTCATGTACGCACCGGCGAACTCGGCGCCGGTGACCCCCGAGCCGACGACGATGAGGTGCTCGGGCAGCGCCTTCATGTCGTACAGCTGCGTCCACGTCAGGATCCGCTCGCCATCGGGCTTGGCGTTCGGCAGCTCGCGCGGCGACGCTCCCACCGAGACGACGAGCGTGTCGGCCTCGATGCGGTCGAAGTCGGTGCCGTCGCGATCGGTCGACACGATCACGGCGTTCTCGCCCTCGAGGCGGCCGTGCCCCGAGATGAGGCGCACGCCCGCTTCGACGAGCGCGGCGCGCATGTCGTCGGACTGTTGCCGTGCGAGCGACAGCAACCGCTTGTTGACGGCGCGCATGTTGATCGCGATCTCGGGCTTGAGCGGTCTGCCGTCGCCGCCTTTGGCGAACAGCTGCACCCCGAGGTCGCTCGCTCCGGCGATCGCGACGGCGGCGTCGGCGGTCGCGATGAGCGACTTCGACGGCACGACGTCGGTGATGACGGCCGACCCGCCGATGCCCGCGCGTTCGACGAGGGTCACCTGGGCGCCGAGCTGCGCCGCGGCGAGCGCCGCCTCATATCCCCCGGGGCCGCCGCCGATGATCGCGACGGACTGGGTGCGCTCGAAGCTCAAGGACATGGCATCCATTCTTCCCGACGGATGCCGCCCCCACGACCGGGGCGACACTCCGGCCGCATTCGTGTATGGCGACCACGCGCTCGCGTTCCTAGAGTGGGGGCATGTCAGAGACCACCGCCAATCCCCTCGACGACCCGACGGCCGACCCGTTCGCCGTCGCCGCCGAGGCAGCCGCAGACATCGCCCGGATCACCGGCGTCGAGCGGCACGACATCGCCCTGACGCTCGGAAGCGGCTGGGGCAAGGCCGCCGAACTCATCGGCGAGACGACGGCCACCTTCCCCGCGACCGAGGTGACGGGCTTCAGCAGGCCGGCACTCGAGGGGCACGTGGGCACCCTCCGCAGCGTCCGCACCGCGAAGGGCCGCAACGTGCTCGTGATCGGCGCGCGCACCCATTTCTACGAGGGACACGGCGTGCGCCGCGTCGTGCACAGCGTGCGCACGGCGGCGGCGACGGGCGCGCACACGATGGTGCTCACCAACGGCGCGGGCGGCATCCGCCACACGTGGACCCCGGGCCAGCCCGTGCTCATCAGCGACCACATCAACCTCACGGGCGCCTCGCCGCTCGAGGGGGCGACCTTCATCGACCTGACCGACCTGTATTCGATGCGCCTGCGCGACCTCGCGCTCTCGGTCGACCCGGCGCTCGACGAGGGCGTGTACTGCCAGTTCGGCGGGCCGCAGTACGAGACACCCGCCGAAGTGCGCATGGCCAAGACGATCGGCGGACACATCGTCGGCATGTCGACGGCGCTCGAGGCGATCGCGGCGCGGCAGGCGGGCATGGAGATCCTCGGCCTCTCGCTCATCACGAACATGGCGGCCGGCATCCAGACCACCCCGCTCAGCCATCAGGAGGTCATCGAGGCCGGCCGTGCGGCCGAACCCGTCATCTCGTCGCTGCTGGCCCGTATCGTCGGGGCGCTGTGAGCGGCGCGGAACCCGACCTGGTCGCCTCACAGGCGGCGGGGACGGATGCCGCACCCGGCCTCGACGACGCGCTCCGCGCGCGTGCCGCCTCCTGGCTCGCGCAGGATCCCGACGGCGAGACCCGCGGCGAGCTGCGGGCGCTCCTGGCCGCCGCGGACGAGGGTGACCCGGCCGCCGCGGCGTCGCTCACGGACCGGTTCTCGACGCGCCTGGCCTTCGGCACGGCGGGTCTGCGCGGCCGGCTGGGCGCGGGCAGCAACCGCATGAACCGCGTGCTCGTGGGGCAGGCGGCCGCCGGGTTCGCGGCGTACCTGCGCGAGAAGGCCGGCGCCGACGACACGCCGACGGTCGTCATCGGCTACGACGGGCGGCGCAATTCCGATGTGTTCGCGCGCGATTCCGCCGAGATCTTCGCCGGCGCCGGTCTGCGGGTCATCCTGCTGCCCCGGCTGCTGCCGACCCCCGTGCTGGCGTTCGCCGTGCGGTACTTCGACGCGGCGGCGGGCGTCATGGTGACGGCATCCCACAACCCGCCCGATGACAACGGCTACAAGGTGTACCTCGGCGGTGCTGACGGCGGGTCGCAGATCGTCGCGCCCGCCGACGCCGAGATCGCCGCGCACATCCAGCGCGTCGCCGACGAGGGCGATCTCGCCGCGATCCCCCGCTCGCTCGCCTACGCGACGGCGCCCGAGGCGGTCATCGACGAGTACGTCGCCGCGACGGCGGCGGTCGCCCCCGCGGGGCCGGGCGCCGACGGGTTCTCGTGGGTGTACACCGCGATGCACGGCGTCGGATGGCAGACCTTCGCGCGCGTCCTCGGCGATGCCGGATACCCCCTGCCGACGCTCGTCGAGGCCCAGACCGAGCCCGACGGCGCGTTCCCGACCGTGTCGTTCCCCAACCCCGAAGAGCCCGGCGCGATGGACCTCGCGTTCGAGACCGCCCGCGCTGCGGGTGCCGAGCTCGTGGTCGCGAACGACCCCGACGCCGACCGACTCGCGGTCGCGATCCCGGATGCTGCGGCCGAAGGCGGCTGGCGGCGCTTGAGCGGGAACCAGGTCGGACTGCTGCTGGGGTGGCGCGCCGCGCGGCTCGCGGCGGGCACCGACGGTGCATCCCTCGCCTGCTCGCTCGTGTCGTCGCCCGGGCTCGCGGCGGTCGCCGAGCACTACGGGCTCGACTTTCACGCGACCCTGACGGGGTTCAAGTGGATCTCGCGCGCGCCGGGCATGGTCTTCGGGTTCGAGGAGGCGCTCGGGTACCTCGTCAACCCCGAGACGGTGCGCGACAAGGACGGCATCTCGGCCGCCGTCGCGATCCTGGGGCTCGCGACCGACGCGCGCGAGGAGGGTCGCTCGCTGGTCGACCTGCTCGACGAGTTCGACGCGACCTTCGGGTCGTTCGCGAGCGACCAGATCGCCGTGCGCGTGGACGACGTGTCCACGATCGCGCGCATCATGGGCGCGCTGCGGACGGAGCATCCGGCCGCGATCGGCGACGTCGCCGTGGAGCGCATCGACGACCTGCTCGCGGGCGTGGACGGACTGCCCCCGGGCGACGTGCTGCGCCTGTGGCTGACCGACGGCTCGCGCGTGCTCGTGCGCCCGAGCGGCACCGAGCCCAAGCTCAAGCTCTACCTCGACGTGCGCGGCGATTCGCCCGACGACGCGCGGGCCCGCATCGCGGCCCTCGCCGCGGGCGCGCGCACCCTGCTCGACGCCCTCGACTGATCGCGCGGGTTCTGGGCGCTGCGCGCCGCGCGCCGCGCGCCCGCCGGCGTCAGCGCGGGCGCCTGCGCGCCCGTCGGCGTCAGCGCGGACTCCGGCGCGCCCGTCGGCGTTCGCGCGGGCTTCTGGGCGCCCGTCGGCGCACTCCCCCTTCGTCGACTTGCGCCCAATGCCGACGACACGCCGGGCGCGAGCGACAAACGCCGCAAGTCAACGGAGGGGCTCGGGCCGCGACGACCTTGGATGGGCGAAGAGCGGATGCCGGCACGGCCCACCCCGCGCGGCCCACTTTGACCGCGAGACCGCAACGGCGCGCCGAGACTGTGGGGTTCAACCGCAGTCTCGGCGGTCGGGTGCAGTCTCGCGGCCAAAAGCGGATGCTGCGTGTCCGGAGTGCGTGTTATCGTGCCACCCGGTCTGCACGCGAGGCTGCGACGAGGAGGCACCGGATGAGCGACGACATGACGACGTCGGACGCGCCCGCGGCATCCGATCATCCACGCTGGCTGCGCAACGTCATCCTGTTCCTCGGCGGGCAGACCTTCAGCCTGTTCGGCTCGATGCTCGTGCAGTACACCGTCTTCTGGTACCTGACGATCACATACCAGTCCGGGCTCATCATGACCCTCGCGGCGGTGTTCGGCTTTCTGCCGCAGGCGGTCGTGTCGATCTTCGGCGGCGTCTGGGCCGACCGTCACAACCGCAAGTTCCTCATCATGGGCGCCGACGGCGCCATCGCCCTGTCGACGCTCGCGCTCGCCCTCATCATGTTGAGCGGCTACGACGCGGTGTGGCTGATCTTCCTCACGATGGCGATCCGTTCGGCGGGCGCCGGCATCCAGACGCCGGCCGTGTCGGCGCTGATCCCCCAGATCGTGCCGATGCGCAACCTGATGCGGGTGAACGGCATCAACGGGTCGATCCAGTCGGCGATGGCGCTGCTCGCCCCGGCGGTCGGCGGCGCGCTGTACGCGTGGGCGTCGGTCGTCTACGGAGGCACGGCGGCATCGCTCATCCCGATCTTCTTCATCGACGTCGTGACGGCCGCCCTCGGCATCGGGCTGCTCGCGTTCATCCCGGTGAAGGCCGTGCGCCGCGCCGCCGACGCGAACACCGGATACTTCGCCGATCTCGCCGACGGCGTGCGCTACATCGCGCATCACGCCTTCGTGCGCTGGCTGCTCATCGTCTTCGCGATCATCTTCCTGCTCACCGTCGCTCCCTCCAACCTCACGCCGCTCATGCTCGTGCGCTCGTTCCCCGCGGGCGAAGCGCAGGACGTCGTCAACCTCGCGATCCTCGAAGTGTCGTTCAGCGTGGGGATGGTGCTGGGCGGCATCGTCGTCGCCTCGTTCTTCGCCCACCGCAGTCGGATCGGGATGATCGTCGTCTCGTCGCTCGTCTTCGGGGCGCTGTCGATCGGACTCGGCCTGTCGTTCAACATCTGGCTGTTCTTCGGCTTCATGTTCCTCGTCGGACTCGCCGTGCCGTTCTTCTCGACCCCGTCCATGACGCTGCTGCAAGAGACCGTCGAGCCGGAGCGTCAAGGCCGCGTATTCGGGTTCGTCGGCATCGTCATGGCCGTGGCGATGCCGCTCGGCATGGTCGTGTTCGGCCCCCTGGCCGACATCATGCCGATCGAGACGCTGCTCGTCGTCGCGGGCGTACTGACCTTCATCGTGATCGGGCTCGCGATCGGCCTGCCCGCGGGGCAGCGGGCCATCCAGGCCGCACGCCAAGCGGCCGGCGCCGGCTCTCCCGCCGCGGGGGCCGCCGCTGTCGACGCCGCCATGCACGACGACGAGGGCTGAGCTCGTCCCGTTCCACCCCGGGGTTCGGGGCGGATTCTCTCCGCGACATGCCGACGACGGCGGCGCGTCACGACCGGGATGCGCCCCAAACCGGGGAGCGCCGCCGCGGTGCGGCATCCGGTTATCCACAGGGGATCAGAGACGGACGCGAGTTCGCGCATGCTGATGCGGTGGACGAAGACATCGCACTGATGCGATCCGACGAACTCGCAGCCCAAGGATTCGGGCCCGCGCGGCGCCGAGACCTGCTGCAGGACGACATCATCATGCGCGTGCGCAGCGGGGTCTTCACTTTTACTGAGCAATGGGATGCCGCGTGGCCCGAGCAACGGATCCTGATGCGAGCCCGTGCTCTCGCGCTGACCTCGAAGCGTCCGCCCGTCTTTTCGCATGAGACGGCTGCGGCGATGCACGGTCTTCCGCTGTACTCACCGGATGCAACGCGCGTGCACGTGATCGCGCCGTCCGAGCGACCGGGTGCGGCCCGCGATGTCGTGCGCCATCGCGGTGATCTGCGCGACGACGAGATCGTCGAGGTCGGAGAGTTGCGATGTACTTCGCTGGTGCGGACCGTGGCGGACGTGGCACGCACCGCATCGTTCGAAGCCGCGGTGACCGTCACGGACGCCGCGCTGCGACTGGCGGTCGCCGAGGACCCACTCGCTGAAGCCGAGGCCCGCACGCTCATCCGCGAAACGTTCCGCCGCAGCGCGCACGGGCAATCGCGCGCCGAACGCGTTCTGCGCTTCGCTGATCCGCGCGCTCAGCGCCCCGGCGAGAGCGTCAGCCGCATTCGACTCGTCGAACTCGGATTCGCCGTTCCCGATCTGCAGGTGGCGATACCTGGACCGCACAGCGACAGCACCTACTACGTCGACTTCGGTCTCGATGATGTGAATGCCCTCGGAGAGTTCGACGGGCGGATCAAGTATGTCGATGGGCGTTTCACTCTCGGCCGGAACCCCGCCGAGGTCCTCGAAGAGGAGAAGCAACGCGAGGACTGGATCCGCGGCATCCGGCAGTGTCCCTTCGTGCGCTGGGGCTGGCCACACATCGGCTCGGCCCCGAAGCTCGGGTCGCGGCTCGCTTCGTTCGGCGTTCATCCTCCGCGCTGAGCTCGAGTCGCGGCATCCGTCGGCGCGCTGTCGGGGACAGCGCGGCGGACGCGAGCAGGCGAGGCCTCGGCTGCCCGCGCCGCCGGGCGCGCCGCCGGGCGCGGGTTTGGGGCGCATTCCCACCGCGACACGCCGGACACCCCGGCGTGTCGTCACCACAACCCGCCCCAAACCCGAAGTGGCCACGCAAAGGAGCGGGCGCGGGCCCTCACAGCCCGAAGCACGCGCGGGTCACCCGCACACGACGGCGACCAGCTCGTCGAAGAAGGGCCACCCACCCACGACGGCGACCGGCTCGTCGAGGAAGGGTCACCCACCCACGACCGCGAGCAACCCGACGAACCCACCCTCACCCGTCGACGACGGCGACCAGCTCGTCGAGGAACGCGGCGAAGTCGGTGCTGCGGCGCACGATGCGCTGCACCGACTCGCGCTCGCTGAACACCTCGACGAACTGCTCGAACACCGTCTGGAACGCCTCGCGGTCGGTCTCGGAGAACGCCACGAGGGCGACGACCTGCACGCGGCCTTCGCCCCACGGGATCGACGGGTCGGCGATGCCGATCGCGATCGCCGTGCGCGTCGCGGTCATCCCCAGCGCGTGGGGTACCGCGAGTGCGTCGGTGAACGCCGTCGACGAGAGCTCCTCGCGCTGGATCGCCCGCTCGACGTAGTCGTCGTCGATGACGCCCTGGTGCACGAGCAGTGACCCCAGCCGCCGGATCACCGAGTCCGAGGACCCGCCCTCGAGCCCGTGCACGAACGCCTCGGGCGAGAAGTACCGCGACAGCTCCTCCCGCAGCCGGGCGAGCCGGCGCCCCCGCCGGATCCGCCCCGCGGCCGCCTGCACGCGCTCGACGTCGGCGCCCGTGAGGAAGGGCTGGATCCGTACGACGCGGTCCCCCAGGGCCGGCGAGTCGATCGTCGTGAGCACGAGGTCGGTGTCGATCGAGGCCCAATCCGGGTCGACGCGCGTCTCGACGCCGACGACCTCGATCGCCTGCCCCAGGGAGCGGTCCACCGACGAGCGCAGCAGTTCGTGCAGCTCGTAATAGCCGGGGCACACGATCGTCGCCGTCAGCAGCTGATCGGCACGGCGGCTGCGCTCGAGGCGCCCGCCGACGTGCATCGCGATGTAGGCGATCTCGTCGTCGAGCAGCGGGATGTCCAGGCGCTCGTGCAGCCCCGACGCGATGTAGACGGCGACCTCGAAGATCATCGGATACGTCGACTTCAGCGACCGCGTGAGCGGATTGCGCGACCACGCCTGCTCGCGCGCGCGGTGTCGCAGGTTCTGCACGTGCAGCGCGAGCCGCAGGATGAAGTCCTCGTGCGCGATGTCGACGAGGAATTCGGATGCCGCAGCCTCGACCACCGCCCGCACGGCTTCCTCGACCTCGGGCTCGAGGCGCGAGCGCGCCTCCGCACCCGGCTCACCCGCACCGGGCGCGACGACGCGCGTGAGCACGAGGGTCGCGAGGTGCTGCACGTCGCCCGCGCCGAGCGTCACGCCGAGGTGCTGTTCGGACAGCGCCGCCAGGATGTCCGCGACCTCCTGCTGCGCGGGGCGCTCCCCCACCCCGCCCTCGAGTCCGCGGTCGCGCGAGACGCGGTCGGCGGCGATCGCGATGTGCATGACGACGTCGGCGATGCCGAACTCGTTGACGAAGTAGCCCAGCGCGCCGAGCCGCGTGACGAGCTCGGTCTTGAACGGGCCGAACGCGCGCGCGCCGACGGAGCCCTCGCCGAGGGTGCGCCGCAGGGCTTCGAGGTCGAACGACCCCGCCTCCATCTCATCGTGCGCGAGCCGCGACAGCAGGCGCCGCTGCGCCATCTCGGTGCCCCGCAGTCGCGCCTGCGACGCCGAGCGCTCGAGCGTCAGCTCGGTGCCGCCGAGCAGTCCGCGCACGCGCGCGAGGTCGGCATCGAGGGTCGCGGGGCTCACGTGCAGCGCGTCGGCGGTCGCGAAGACCTCGATCCCGTCCGATGAATCCAGCAGCGCCCGCACGAGCGTGTGCAGCCGGTCGCGGGGCGCGTCGACGCCACCCGTCGCGCGCAGTGCGGTTGCGGCATCCGGTCCCGCGCGATACCCGTGCGGCCCCGATTCGACGGCGGCGCCCACGGGCACGCGCGCGTTGAGCGCCGTGACGTACGAACGGATGCTGCGCGGGGTGACCCCGAGCGCATCGGCGAGGCTCGCGGCGGTCGCCCACTCGCCGTCGCGCGCGAGCAGACCGAGCAGGCGATCCTGTCGCGCTCTGGTCACGGTGCTCCTTCGATGGGCGGTCCGCGCCCAGTCAACCACGCGCCCCGTGGCTCGTTTCCGCCCCCGCGGAAGAACGAGTGGTTGTCGCTTCCCAGCGTTTTCACAAGAATGGCGTCAGGGAGGGCGGGTCGATGAGGATCCTCGTGGTCTGCGGTGCGGGTGCGTCGAGCACCTTCGTCGCGCAACGGCTGAGGCACGCCGCACACGACCGCGGCTTCGATTTCACCGCCTTCGCGGGCACCGAGCAATCGCTGCCGATCGATCTCGACGCCGCCGACGTCGTGCTCGTGGGCCCGCACCTCGAGCACGACCTCGATCGCATCGAGATGGATGCCGCCTACCGCGGAACCACCGTCGTGCTGCTGCCGTCGGACATCTTCACCGATCTCGACGGCACACGCACGCTGCAGATCGTCCGTGCCGCGGTCGGAGACTCCGGGGGGAACGTCTCCGACCGCGGGCAGCTGCCCGCACCCATCGCACCGCACGAGAGAGAAGAGAGACAGACCATGCCATCCATCACCAGGACGGTCCGAATCGGGTCGTCGCACGGACTTCACGCTCGTCCGGCGAAGATGTTCGCGCAAGCGGCGAAGGACGCGGGGATCCCCATCACGATCGCGAAGGATGCCGGGGGCCCGGTCAACGCCGCGAGCATCCTCGGCGTCATCGCCCTGGGCATCGAACAGGGCGACTACATCACCCTCACCGCCGACGGCGACAACGCCGAATCCACCCTCGATCGGCTCGCCGAGCTGCTCGCGACCGACCACGACGCGGAGTAGGACCATGGCAGAACTTCGCGGAGTGGGAATCGGGCTGGGCGTCGCCCAGGGGATCGTCGCGCGCATGGCGGAGCCGTCACCCGCGCCGAGCGACGCCCCCAGCGAGCGCAGCACCGAAGAAGAGACGACACGCGTACGAGAAGCCGTCGCGGCCGTCGCGCGCGAGCTCGAGGCACGCGGCGCGCAGGCGGGCGGCGCGGCGCAGGACGTGCTCGAGGCGCAGGCGATGATGGCGGAGGACCCGACGCTCGAGTCCGAGATCGACGCGCGGATCGCCGACGGCAAGACGAGCGAATTCGCCGTGCACGACGCGTTCGCGTCGTTCCGCGACCAGCTCGTCGCGATGGGCGGCTACCTCGGCGAGCGTGCCGCCGACCTCGACGACGTCGCGCAGCGCGTCATCGCGCGGCTGCGCGGCGTGCCCGCGCCGGGTGTGCCCGACCCGGGGCATCCGTTCGTGCTCGTGGCGAAAGACCTCGCGCCGGCCGACACGGCCCTGCTCGACCTCGACAAGGTGCTCGCCCTCATCACGACCGAGGGCGGACCGACCTCGCACACCGCGATCCTCGCCCGCGAGAAGTCGATCGTCGCGATCGTCGGCGCCGTGGGCGCGAAGGACCTCGCCGACGGCGAGACGGTGATCGTGGATGCCGCCGCCGGCGTCGTCACGACGGATCCGACCGGCGACGAGCTCGTGCGGGCGCAGCATCGAGCTGACGCGCGTGCCGCGGCGGCATCCGCCCCCATCACCGACGGAGCCCTCGCCGACGGCACCGCGATCCCACTCCTCGCGAACCTCGGCAACCCCGAGGGCGCGGCCGAGGCCGTCGCGCTCGGCGCCGAGGGCGTGGGACTCTTCCGCACCGAGTTCCTGTTCCTGAGCTCGAACCAGGCGCCGACGGTCGGGCAGCAGCGCGAGGCGTACACGAAGCTCCTGGCGGGCTTCCCGGGCAAGAAGGTCGTCGTCCGCGTGCTCGACGCGGGCGCCGACAAGCCGCTCGCGTTCCTCAACGACGCGCACGAAGACAACCCCGCCCTCGGCCTGCGCGGCATCCGCGCGCTCCGCGCGAGCGAGGACATCCTGCGCGAGCAGCTGACCGCCCTGGCCGAAGCGGATGCCGCCACCGACGCCGACCTGTGGGTCATGGCGCCCATGATCGCGACCGTCGAGGAGACGCGGTACTTCGTCGACGTCGCCCGCGACTACGGCATCAAGACGGCGGGCGTCATGGTCGAGGTGCCGTCGTCGGCGCTGCTGGCCGACCGGGTGCTCGCCCACGCCGACTTCGCCTCGATCGGCACGAACGACCTGACGCAGTACACCCTGGCGGCCGACCGCCTGCTCGGCTCGGTCGCGGCGTTCCAGGACCCGTGGCATCCGGCTGTGCTGCGGCTCATCCGCGAGGTCGGCGACGCCGGCCGGATGACCGGCAAGCCCGTCGGGATCTGCGGCGAGGCCGCCGCCGACCCGCTGCTGGCCGTCGTGCTCGTCGGTCTCGGCGCGACATCGCTGTCGATGGCTCCGACCGCGCTCGCGGATGTGCGCGCGGCGCTGCTGCAGTACACGTCGGACGATGCCCGCGACATCGCCGAATCCGCCCTCGCCGCAAGCGACGCGGCATCCGCACGAACCGCGGCCCAGACGGCCGCGACCCGGAAGAAGGAGACACAGTCATGACAACGGCGTCGACGCCTGCAAAGGCTGCCGGGGGCGCACGCGTAGGCGTGCAGCGCTTCGGCACGTTCCTGTCCGGCATGATCATGCCGAACATCCCGGCCCTGATCGCGTGGGGCATCTTCACGATGTTCTTCATCGAGAAGGGATTCACCCCCAATGCCGACCTGGCGACGATCGTCGGGCCGTTCATCCACTACCTGCTGCCGCTGGTCATCGGCTACACGGGCGGCTACATCGTCTACAAGCAGCGCGGCGGCGTCGTCGGCATCATTGCGACGATGGGTGCGATCGCCGGCTCCGACCTGCTGATCGCCCAGATCAACGCCGACCTTCCCGCCGACAACCAGCTCGGCCAGGTGCACATGTTCATCGGCGCGATGATCATGGGGCCGCTCGCCGCCTTCACGATGCGCTGGCTGGACAGCCTGTGGGACGGCAAGATCCGCTCGGGCTTCGAGATGCTCGTCAACATGTTCTCCGCGGGCATCTGGGGCTTCGTCATGGCCATCGTCGGGTTCTACCCGATCGCGTGGATGGTCAACGGCCTCATGACGGTGCTGAGCAATGCGGTCAACTGGCTCGTCGAACTGAACCTGCTGCCGCTCACGAGCATCCTGATCGAACCGGCGAAGGTGCTGTTCCTCAACAACGCCATCAACCACGGCGTGCTCACCCCGCTCGGCATCACCGAGTCCGAAGCCGACGGCAAGTCGATCCTGTTCCTGCTCGAGGCCAATCCCGGTCCGGGACTCGGACTGCTGCTGGCCTTCGCGTTCTTCGGCCTGGGCGCGGCTCGTGCCTCGGCGCCCGGTGCGGCGATCATCCAGTTCGCCGGTGGCATCCACGAGGTGTACTTCCCGTACGCCCTGATGAAGCCGACCCTCATCCTGGCGCTCATCGCCGGCGGTGCCACGGGTGTCACGACGAACATGCTCCTCGGCGGCGGGTTGGTCTTCCCAGCCGCACCGGGCAGCATCTTCGCCGTCAGCGCGGCCGCCGTCGGTGCGGGCGTGCCGAACCTGCTCGTCGTGCTGCTGTCCGTGCTGCTGGCAGCGACGGTCACCTTCCTCGTGGCATCCGTCATCCTGCGGGCGTCGCGCAAGCGGGACCTGCTCGCCGAGGCGGACCAGTTCTCGACGGCGGTGTCCAAGACGGCGGCGAACAAGGGCAAGTCCTCCGCCGCACTCGATGCCCTGCGCGCATCGGACGGCAAGGACCCCGAGACGATCCGCGACGCGCAGGAAGCCGTGGACAAGCTCGAGACCGAGGCCGAGACGGGCGGACAGCTCGATGGCGGCGTCGTCGCGACGAAGCCGGTCACGAGCATCGTCTTCGCATGCGACGCGGGCATGGGCTCGTCGGCGATGGGCGCGAGCGTACTGCGCAACAAGATGAAGAAGGCCGGGGTCGAGGGCATCACCGTCGTCAACAAGGCGATCGCGAACCTCGACGACAGCGCCGACCTCGTCATCACGCAGAACCAGCTGACCGAGCGTGCGCGCAAGCAGGTGCCGGACGCGATGCACGTGTCGGTCGACAACTTCATGAACTCCCCCAAGTACGACGAAGTCGTGGACCT
This sequence comes from Microbacterium sp. NPDC055910, assembly GCF_042271185.1. Lineage (NCBI taxonomy): Bacteria > Bacillati > Actinomycetota > Actinomycetes > Micrococcales > Microbacteriaceae > Microbacterium > Microbacterium sp. NPDC055910. Next base: position 36,525 of record NZ_JBHJZS010000004.1, on the reverse strand, counting down.
GGTGCGCGACCAGCATCAGGATGGGGAGTAACCGCTGAGACCGCTGCAGGATCGGGCCGGCGCGATGCCCCCGGTCCTGCAGCCTCGGCGCGCGGCATCCGTCAATCGAAGAAGGGCAAGCGAAATGGCACGTGACGTACTGAGCCTCGGCCAGGTCAGGATCCACACCGGCAGCGCGACGCGCGAAGAGGCGATGAAGGAAGCCGCCGACATCCTCGAGTCGGCGGGTGCCGTCACCGGCGCCTACTTCGACGCGATGCAGCAGCGCGAGCAGACGGTGTCGACCTACATGGGCAACGAGCTCGCGATCCCGCACGGCACGAACGAGACGAAGGACGAGATCCTCGATTCGGCCCTGTCGGTCGTGCGCTACGACGGTGGCGTCGACTGGGGCGGCGAGCCCGTGACGTTCGTCGTGGGCATCGCCGGCAAGGGCGACGAGCACCTCGAGATCCTGTCGCAGATCGCGATCCTGTTCTCCGAAGAGGACGACGTCGCCAAGCTCCGGGCCGCGCAGACACCCGAGGAGCTCTACGCCCTCGTGTCGGCGGCGGGCGTGTGATGAAGGCCGTCCACTTCGGAGCGGGCAACATCGGGCGCGGCTTCATCGGCCTGCTGATGCACGAGGCGGGGTACGAGCTGGTGTTCTCCGACGTCGCCGCGCCGCTCGTCGACGCGATCAACGCCGTCTCGGAGTACACCGTGCACGAGGCCGGCGACGGCGGGCGGGACACCGTCGTGACGGGGTTCCGTGCGGTCAACAGCGCGGAGCACGCCGACGAGGTCATCGAGGAGATCGCCGGTGCGAACATCGTCACGACGGCCGTCGGGCCGAACGTGCTGAAATTCGTCGCGCCGCTCGTGCTGTCCGGACTCGCGCTGCGCGATCCGTCGTCGCCGCCGCTGCAGATCATGGCGTGCGAGAACGCGATCAACGCGACCGACATCCTGCGCGACGAGATCCGCGAGCAGGCGGGCGACGCGTGGGATGCCATCTCCGGCCGCGCCGTGTTCGCCAACACGGCGGTCGACCGCATCGTCCCCGGACAGGCCGCGGGCACCGGCGTCAACGTGACGGTCGAGCCGTTCTTCGAGTGGGCGATCGAGCGTCCGCCGTTCGGTGACGCCGTGCCGGACATCCCGGGGGCGCATTTCGTCGACGACCTCACGCCGTACATCGAGCGCAAGCTGTTCACGGTCAACACCGGGCACGCCACGACGGCGTACTTCGGCGCGCAGGCCGGGGTCGAGAAGATCTCGGACGCCCTGGCCGACCCCGGGATCGCCGCGAAGGTCGAAGCGGCGCTCGAAGAGACGTCGGCGCTCCTGGTCGACAAGCACGGCCTCGATCCGGCGGTGCAGGCCCAGTACCGTGCGACGATCCTCGGGCGGTTCCGCAACCCCGCCCTGCCCGACACCGTGTGGCGCGTCGGCCGCCAGCCGCTGCGCAAGCTGTCCCGGCACGAGCGGTTCGTGGGACCGGCGGCCGAGGCCGCCGAGCGCGGTCTCGCCGTCGACGCGCTGGTCGCCGCGATGGGGGCGGCGCTCGAGTTCGACGATGCCGAAGACGCGCAGTCGGTCGATCTGCAGCGCCGGCTGCGCGAGCAGGATGCCGCGACCGTCACCGCGTCGGTCACGGGCCTCGAGCCGCAGCATCCGCTCTTCGCGCGCGTGCAGGAGGTCGTCGCGGCGCGCCAGGCCGACCTCACCTGACCCGCTCTCTCCTCGCGCGGGCCCGCACGGTCCCCCCGCGCGCGCTGTCGCGCGCCCTCCCCCGCTTCCGTTTCCCGTTTCCGTTTCCCGTTGACGTTTCCCGTTGACTTTTCCCGTTGACTTTTCCCGTTGACGTTTCCCGTTGACTTGCGCCCTCTGCGCGCGGCACGCCGCGCGCTTCGCGCACAAGGCGCAAGTCGGCGGGAAGACGCACGCCACCACCGCGCACGCCACAAGGCGCTAGCGACAACGGCGGACGCCACAGGGCGCTACCACCTCGGCGCACCCCACAGGGCGCCACTTGCGGCCTGTGCACGCGACACGCCGGGCGTTTCGCGCACAAGGCGCAAGTCGGCGGGAGGAGGGCCGAGGCACCGGCGGGAGGAGGGCCGAGGTACCGGCGGGACGACGGCCGAGGGACGGGCGCGGAGCGGCGCGAAGCGGTCACCCGCGGAACGTAGACTTCTCCGCCGTGACCTTCGTCCTCGCGTGCGCCGCGGCATTCGTCGCCGCCGTCATCCAACGCATCACGGGGCTGGGGTTCGTCCTCGTGCTCATCGGTCCCATCGTGCTCGTCTACGGCCCGGTCGAAGGCGTCACGATCGGCGTGCTGCTCGCGCTCGTGGCATCCCTCAGCGCCGTGCCGATCGTGTGGCGGCAGGTGCAGTGGCGACGCACGTGGTGGCTCATCTGGCCGGGCCTTCTCATGGCTCCGCTCGGGGCCTTCCTCGTCCTGGCGCTCCCTGAGCCGGCTCTGCTCCTGCTCATCGCGGCGATGGCGTACTTCGCCCTCATCGCGGGATGGATCCCCGCGCTGTCGGCATCGCTGCGCGGCCGCAGCGGCGCCGCCGTCGCAGGAGCCGCGGGCGGTTTCATGCACGTCGCGAGCGGGCTGTCCGGTCCCGCCCTGGCCGCCTACGCCGTCGGCGACAAATGGCCCCAGCGCAGCTTCTCGGCGAGCGTGCAGGTCGTCTTCGTCGCGTTCAGCGCTGTTTCCGTCATGCTCCGCGGCATCCCGGTCTCTCCTCTTTCCGAGGTCGGGCTGCTCGTCGTGGCGACGGTCGCCGGCATCCTGGCGGGCACCGTGCTCACGCGCTTCGTGCCGCCGCGCCCCGCGCGGATCGCGATGCTCGCGATCGCCTGGGCGGGCGCGACGGTCGTACTGGTTCGCGGGGTGCTGTCGCTCATGAGCGGGATGCCCGGCTGACAGCACCCACCCTTCCTCGCGCGACTTGCGCCCAATGCGCGACGCGCCAGGCGTGTCGCGCGCACAGGGCGCAAGTCAACAGGAGGACGGACGAGCGCGGCGAGAGCGGCGAGAGCGAGAGCGGCGAGAGCGAGAGCGGCGAGAGCGAGAGCGGCGAGAGCGAGAGCGGCGAGAGCGGCGAGAGCGAGAGCGGCGAGCGCGGCGAGCGCGGCGAGCGCGGCGAGCGCGGCGAGAGCGCGGCCTCCTCGCGCGACTTGCGCCCAATGCGCGACGCGCCAGGCGTGTCCCGCGCACAGGGCGCAAGTCAACGGGCGGACGGCGAGCGCGGCGAGAGCACGGGCGGACGGCAAGCGCGGCGAGAGCACGGGCGGACGGATAAGCGCGGGCGGACGGACGAGCCCGACGAGCCCGACGCGACGACCGAGCCCCGTCAGAGGCCCTGCCAGGCGGGCTTGTTCGCCCACGCGGAGCGGTAGTACTCGGCGAAGCGCAACCCGGCCGCGGCGGCCTCGTCGACGATGATCGTCGTGTGACCGTGCACCTGCACGGCAGAGGCGGGGTTGCTCGCCGACACGGGGCCCTCGACGGCACCGGCGACCGCCTCGGCCTTCGCCTCGCCGAACGCGAGCAGGAACAGGTGCCGCGCATCGAGGATCGTGCCGATGCCCTGCGTGATGCAATGAAGGGGCACGTCGTCGGGCGAGTCGAAGAAGCGCGCATTGTCGGCGCGCGTCGCCGCTGTCAGCGTCTTGATGCGGGTGCGGGATGCCAGCGAGCTGCCCGGCTCGTTGAAGCCGATGTGCCCCGTGCGCCCGATGCCGAGGATCTGCACGTCGACGCCCCCGGCCGCCGCGATCGCGGCGTCGTACTCGTGCCCCGCCGCCTGGGTGCTGGACGCACCGTCCCCCGGCACGACGACGAGCTCGGGAGTCAGGCCGAGCGGCCCGACGACCTCGCGCGTGATGACGGCGCGGTAGCTCTCGGGATGCCCTGGCGGCAATCCGACGTACTCGTCCAGCGCGAAACCGCGCACCCGGGTGACGTCGATGCCCTCCTCGGCGATGATCCGTGCCAGCGCCCCGTAGACGGCCAGCGGCGTGGAGCCCGTCGCGAGCCCCAGCACGGCGTCGGGCTTCGACGCGATCAGGTCCGCGATCGCGCGCGCGACGATCTCGCCCGCGTGCTGCTGCGACGGGACGATGAGTACCTCAGCCATGTCAAATCTCCATGTGAGGGCGCGCCACACGCCCGGTCGTCCTCTCGGGCCGAAGCCCGCACCATCCGCGACAGACCGCCTCGAAACCCGAAGAGCGGATGCCGCGGGCCGGTCAGCGGCTGAAGCCCTCGCCGATGATCTCGATGAGCTCCTCGCGCTCTTCGACGGCGAGGAAGGCCGCCGCGGCGGCGTTCAGCTGGAAAGCCTCGACGTCTTCGAGGGAGTACTCGAAGGTCTCTACGAGGTGCGCGAGCTCGCGCGTGAGCGACGTGCCGCTCATCGTGCGGTTGTCGACGTTGACCGTCACGGCGAAGCCGAGCTGGTAGAGCAGATCGAACGGGTGGTCCTCGAGGCTGCGGCCCCACGCCGCGCTCGCCCCCGTCTGCAGGTTCGACGACGGGGACAGTTCGAGCGGGATCTCGCGATCGCGCACCCAGCGCGCGAGGTCGCCGAAGCGCACGAACACCTCGTCGCCCTCGCTCGAGACGAGCTCGAGGTCTTCGGCGATCCGCACGCCGTGGCCGAGCCGCAGCGCCCGTCCGTCGAGCAGCGCACCGCGGATCGAGTCGAGACCTGCCGCTTCGCCCGCGTGCACCGTGACAGGGAAGAACTCCCCCGCGAGATAGTCGAACGCGGCGCGGTGGCCCGATGCCGGGTAGCCGTCTTCGGGGCCGGCCATGTCGAAGCCGACGACTCCGCGCTCGCGCCAGCGCACCGCGAGTTCGGCGGTCTCGAGCGAACGGTCGTTCTGGCGCATCGCGCTGAGCAGCTGGCCGACGCGGATGTCGTGACCGCGGCCCTCGGCGGCATCCTCACCCTCTTCGATGCCCTCCTGCACGGCAGACACGGCCTCGTCGGGCGTGAGCCCACGGGCGAGGTGCTGCTCGGGCGCCCAGCGCATCTCGCCGTACACGACGCCGTCCGAGGCGAGGTCCTCGACGAACTCCCGCGCGACGCGGGTCAGCCCTTCGCGCGTCTGCATGACCGCGGTCGTCACCTCGAACATCTTGAGGTACTCCACGAGCGAACCGGCCTCACTGCGCGCGGCGAACCACTCCGCGAGATCGCCGGCGTCGGTCTCGGGCACGTCGATCCCGTGCTCATCGGCGAGGTCGACGATCGTCGCGGCCCGGACGCCCCCGTCGAGGTGGTCGTGCAGCGACACCTTCGGCAGGCGGCGGATCGAGACGCCCTGGACGACGGCGTCGCCGTTCTGGTCGATGGGCATGGCGTGGACTCCTCGGGTCGTGCGGCGGGTTCGGTTCGGATCGGGATGCCGGTGGCTCACGCCGTGATGCGCTCGAAGACGAGCGGCGTGCGCGCGGGGGGTTCGAGCGCGATCTGCCAGGCTCCGTCGACGGCTTCGAGCGCGCGGTCGAAGCGCGACGCGTCGTGGCCCAGCAGCGTGAAGAGGGGCTGGCCGGCGGCGACCTCATCGCCGGGCTTGACGTGCAGGTCGATGCCCGCCGCGTGCAGCACGGGGTCCTCGGCGCGCGCGCGACCGGCGCCGAGCCGCCACGCGGCGATCCCGAACGGCAGCGCCTCGATGCGCGCGACGAAGCCGGCCTCGGGAGCGGTGACGGTGTGCGTCTCGTTCGGCTGCGGCAGCGCGGCATCCGGATCGCCGTCCTGTGCGCGGATCATGGCGCGCCACGTGTCCATCGCACGGCCGTCCTGCAGCGCCCGCTCGACGTCGGCGTCGGGCTGTCCGGCGAGGGCGAGCATCTCGCGCGCGAGCGCCACCGTGAGCTCGACGACATCGGCGGGACCGCCGCCGGCGAGCACCTCGACCGATTCGCGCACTTCGTTGGCGTTGCCGATCGCGAGGCCGAGGGGCGTGTTCATGTCGGTCAGCAGCGCCGTCGTCGCAACGCCCGAGTCGGTGCCGAGCGCGACCATCGTGCGGGCGAGCTCGCGCGCCCGATCGACGTCGCGCATGAACGCGCCCGAGCCGAACTTGACGTCGAGCACGAGCGAATCGGTGCCCTCGGCGATCTTCTTCGACATGATGCTCGACGCGATGAGCGGGATCGCCTCGACCGTGCCGGTGACATCGCGGAGCGCGTAGAGCTTCTTGTCGGCGGGGGCGAGACCCGACCCGGCGGCGCAGATGACGGCGCCGACGTCGGCGAGCTGCGCGAGCATCTCTTCGTTCGAGAGCGCCGCACGCCATCCCGGAATGGACTCGAGCTTGTCGAGCGTGCCGCCCGTGTGGCCGAGGCCGCGGCCGGACAGCTGCGGGACGGCGACGCCGAACGACGCCACGAGCGGAGCGAGCGGCAGCGTGATCTTGTCGCCGACACCGCCCGTCGAGTGCTTGTCGACCGTGGGCTTTCCGAGGCCCGCGAAGCTCATGCGCTCACCGGAGTCGATCATGGCGTCGGTGAGCACGCGGATCTCGTCGCGCGTCATGCCGTTGAGCAGGATCGCCATCGCGAACGACGCCATCTGCGCATCGGCGACGTAGCCGCGCGTGTACGCGTCGACCATCCAGCGCAGCGCGTCTTCGGGCACAGCGCCGCCGTCGCGCTTGGCCCGGATGACGTCGACCGCGTCGTGCGCCTCGACTGCGGGGCGCGACCCTTCGACAGGCTCAGGGACCGAGGCGGCAGGCTCAGGGACCGAGGCGACAGCCTCAGGGACCGCGGGGGTGGGGGTCATCGGGCCACCGCCTCGAGGTCGCGGGGGCCGAACGCGTCGGGCAGCACTTCGTCGATCGTGCGGATGCCGGACACCGTCTCCAGCAGCATCCCGGGAAGGGCGAATTCGTACAGCAGCTGCCGGCAGCGTCCGCACGGCATGATCGTCTCGCCCTCGCCGTTGACGCACACGAAGGCGACGAGCTGGCCGCCGCCGGACATCTGCAAGTCGCTCACGAGTCCGCACTCGGCGCACAGGCCCACGCCGTACGACGCGTTCTCGACGTTGCATCCCTGCACGATGCGGCCGTCCGACACGAGCGCCGCCGCCCCCACCTTGTAGCGGGAGTAGGGCGCGTAGGCCCGCTGCATCGCCTCGGTCGCGACGGCGCGCAGTTCGTCCCAGTCGATATCGGTCACGTGTGTCTCATCCCTTGATGTACGGTTTGCCCGCCGCGGCGGGGCCTCGGATCTGTCCCGCGAACCCGGCGACCGCGAGGATCGTCACGAGGTAGGGCAGCATGAGCATGAACTCGCTCGGGATCGGGGTCTTCAGCACGGTCAGCAGGTTCTGCAGGTTCGTCGCGAATCCGAACAGCAGCGCGGCGAGCGTCGCGCGGATCGGATCCCACCGTCCGAAGATGACGGCCGCGAGGGCGATGAAGCCCAGGCCCGCCGTCATCTCCTTGCCGAACTGCGGCACCGAGACGAGCGTGAAGTACGCGCCGCCGATGCCGGCGATCGCGCCCGCGAGCGTGAGGTTCCAGAACCGCGACGGGTTGACCTTGATGCCGACCGTGTCGGCCGCCTGCGGGTGCTCGCCGACCGCGCGCAGGCGCAGTCCCCACCGCGTGCGGTACATGGCCCACGCGACGAGGGCGACGACGACGTACATGAGGTAGACGATGAACGTCTGGTTGAACAGGACCGGTCCGATGATGGGGATCTCGCTGAGGAGCGGGATCTCGATGCGTGTGAACCGGATCGGCGTGTTGAGCGCGGCGGTGTTCGGCACGAGCAGGACGCCGTACAGGAACCCGGTCAGTCCCGTCACGAGCACGTTCAGCACGACGCCGACGATGACCTGCTCGACGAGGTACTTGATGGCGAAGGCGCCGAGCACGGCCGCGACGAGCATGCCGCCGATCATCGCGCCGATCAGGCCCACGAAGGGGTTGCCGGTCATGCTCGACAGCAGAGCCGCGCTGAACGCGCCGAGCAGCAGCTGTGCCTCGATCGCGACGTTGACGACGCCGACGCGCTCTCCGATGACGCCGCCGAGGGCGCCGAAGACGAGCGGCACCGAGAGCGACACGGCGCCGAACAGCAGCCCGGTCACGGGCACGAGCCCGCCCGCCGACGCCCAGGTCAGGAAGGCGAACACGGCGAGCACGCCGTAGGCGATGGCCAGCCACACGCTCGAGCGCCGGTAGCCGTAGGCGTCCCAGATCGACCAGAGCGTCAGCAGCACGAGCACGACGAACACGCCCCAGCACGTCGCCGCCGTCGGCACGCCCACGTTGGGCAGCGCGATCGACGAGCCCGGGTCGCCGAGGCGGAAGGTGCTCGTCCCGTCACGGGGAACGAGGAGGAACAGCAGACCGAGCAGCACCGTGACGGTCACGAGTGTGATGGCGAACTTCCGGTGCCGCACGCGCACGCTGGTGAGCTCGATCGTGCCGCCGGCGAGATCCGGCGTCGTCGCGGTCATGCCGTCACCGCCTTCTTGGCCGCCTTGGCTCTCGCCTTCGCGGCCTTTTCGGCGTCGGTCTTGGGGAGGAAGAAGATCGTGCGGATCAGCGGCGGGGCCGCGATGAACAGCACGATGAGCGACTGCACGACCAGCACGATGTCGACGGGGATGCCCTGCGAGGCCTGCATCGTGAAGCTGCCCGCCTTCAGCGCTCCGAACAGGATGCCGGCGGCGAAGACCCCCCACGCACGGCTGCGGCCGAGGAGGGCGACCGTGATGGCGTCGAAGCCGATGCCCGCGTCGATCAGACCGTCGAAGCCGCTCGTCACGGCCCCCTGGATCTGGTTCATGCCGGCAAGGCCCGCGAGACCGCCCGCGAAGAGCATCGCGTAGATGTACATGCGCTGCACCGAGATGCCCGATGCGAGCGCCGCGTGCGGGTTCTCGCCGACGGCGCGCAGGCGGAAGCCGAGCGATGACCGCTCGACGAGCCACCACACGAACGCCGTCGCGGCGATCACGATGACGAAGCCCCAGTCCAGCAGCGGGAACCGCGGCCCGAGCAGTTCGGGGAACTGGGCCGTGACCGGCGTCGGGTCCGAGATCGGCTGATCTCCGGCCGCGCGCTGCAGCACGCCCGGCGTGCGGACCATCCACGTCACGAGATAGAACGCGACGTAGTTGAGCATGATCGTGAGGATGACCTCGTGCGCGCCCGTCTTGGCCTTCAGGATGCCGACGATGCCACCCCAGATCGCGCCACCGGCGATACCCGCCGCGAGCGTCAGCGGGATGTGCACGGCCGCCGGCAGGTCGAGGTGGAAGGTCAGCAGCGCCGCCGTCGCCGCACCGATGAGGATCTGACCGCGGCCGCCGATGTTGAACAGGCCGACCCGGAACGCCAGGGCGACCCCGAGCCCCGCCGCGATGAGCGGCGCGGCGAACCCGAGGGTGTTCGTGAGCGGCCGGATCGCGGTCAGGAAGTCGTCGGCGCGCGCGTTGTAGATCGATCCGCGGAAGAGCGCCTCGTACCCGCCGTACACGGAGTTCCACACCGCGGCGAGCATGTCACCGGGGCGGGCGAAGAAGTAGCCGGCCGTGGCCTGCACCTCGCGGTTCGTGACCGCCATGAGGATGCCGCCGACGATCATCGCGACGACGATCGCGAGGATCGTGGTGACGGCGCTGCCGCGCAGCAGCTCTTTGATGAAGACGTTCTGCCTCGGCGGCGGCTCGATCTCGGGGGTTCCCGTGAGAGGACCGGATGCCGCGGGCAACTGCTCCGCCGGCATCCCCTTGAGCTGCTCGGGGCCCGATCCCGGGGTCTGACCGGTCATGCCGCCACCCCCTCGGGCATCTCGCCCGCCATCATGAGCCCCAGCACGTCGCGCGGTGTGTCACCGGGCACGATGCCGATGATGCGCCCGCGGTACATCACCGCGATGCGGTCGGCGAGGGCTGCGACCTCGTCGAGCTCGGTCGAGACGACGACGACCGGGATCCCGGCATCCCTCGTCTCGACGATGCGCCGGTGGATGAACTCGATCGAGCCGACGTCGACGCCGCGCGTGGGCTGTGCCGCGATCAGCAGCGACAGCTCGCGGCTCATCTCGCGCGCGATGACGACCTTCTGCTGGTTGCCGCCCGAGAGCGTTCCGGCGGGAGTGTGGGTGCCCTGGGTGCGGATGTCGTACTCGGTGATGCGCGCGCGGGCGAAGTCGTCGAGCACCCCCCGGCGGATCGTGCCTGCCGAGACGAACTCGGGATCGCTCGACCGGTCGAGGATGAGGTTCTCGGCGACCGAGAACGTGCCGACGAGGCCGTCTTCCGTGCGATCCTCGGGCACGAAGCCCACACCCTGATCCAGGATGCCGCGCACGCTCTTGCCCGCCAGTTCCGTGCCGTTCAGGGTGATCGAACCGGTCACGCCGGGAGCCAGGCCCACGAGGGCCTCGATCAGCTCGGTCTGGCCGTTGCCCTGCACACCGGCGATCGCGAGGATCTCGCCGGGCCGCGCGTGGAAGCTCACATCGTCGACGACGACGGTGCCGTCTGGCGTCACGACCCGCAGATCCCGCACGTTCAGGCCGCCGTCGCCGATCCGGGGCGGATCCTTCTGGACCGTGAGCTCGACGGCGCGGCCGACCATGAGCGAGGCGAGCTCGGCGTTGGTCGCCGTCGGCGACGCTTCGCCGACGACCTTGCCGAGGCGGATGACGGTGATGCGATCCGCGACGGCGCGCACTTCGCGCAGCTTGTGGGTGATGAACACGATCGACGTGCCCTCGTCGCGCAGCTGCCGCATGATCGCCATGAGCTCGTCGGTCTCCTGCGGCGTGAGCACGGCCGTGGGCTCGTCGAACACGAGTACGCGCGCGTCGCGCGAGAGAGCTTTGATGAGCTCGACACGCTGCTGGACGCCGACCGGCAGGTCGCCCACGAGCGCATCGGGATCGACGTCGAACCCGAAACGCGCGGCGACGTCGCGCACGTGCTGACGAGCCTTGTTCAGATCGAGCGCGCCGACCCTGTTGGTGTTCTCGTGTCCGAGCATGACGTTCTCGGCGACGGTGAAGACGGGGATGAGCATGAAGTGCTGGTGGACCATGCCGATGCCGGCCGCCATCGCGTCGCCCGGTCCCCGGAAGTGCTGCACGACGTCATCGAGCAGGATCTCGCCCTCGTCGGCCTGATAGAGGCCGTACAGCACGTTCATCAGGGTGGACTTGCCGGCCCCGTTCTCACCGAGGAGCGCGTGGATCTCGCCGGGCTCGACCACGAGATCGATGTGGTCGTTCGCGACGAGGCTGCCGAACCGCTTGGTGATGCCGCGGAGTTCGAGCTTCATACTGTGCACCTTATCTAGTCGTCCCGCCGGCCTGGAAGAAGCGCCCGGAAAGAACAGCGGCCGGGTGGACGAAGCATCCACCCGGCCGCTGTGCGGTACTGGCGTGCGCTCAGCCGCCGATGGGCGACGCGGGCGAGGTCACCTCGAGCTCACCCGAGATGATCTGCTCGCGCAGCGCGTCGAGCTCGTCGAGCAGGCCGTCGGGCAGCTGCGACTCGAACGAGCCGAAGCCGGACAGGCCCACGCCCTCGTTCTCGAGCGTTCCCACGTAGGGGGTGGCGTCGAAGTCGCCGGCTGCCGCCTGGATCGTGGCGTCGTACACCGACTGGTCGATGCGCTTGAGGATCGACACGAGCACCATGTCGGCGACGCTCGGGTCGGCGACCGCGAGGTCGGAGTCGACACCGAGCATGACGACGTCGCCGCCGCCGTCGCTGATGGCCGCTGCCGCGCTCTGATAGACGGGGCCGCCGACCGGCAGGATCACATCGACGCCCTGGTCGAGGATGCCCTGAGCGGTCTGCTTCGCGCCGTCGTTCGCGGCGAAGCCGCCCGTGAACGCGCCGTCCTGCGCTGCGACGTCCCACCCGAAGGTCGCGACATCGACGCTCTTGTCCTCGTTGTACTTCTCGACGCCGTCGACGAAGCCGTCCATGAAGATCGTGACGGGCGGGATCGGGATGCCGCCGAACGTGCCGACCTTGTCGACGCCCGCGGCGTTCGACCACGCCGCTGCGGCGTAGCCGCCGAGGTACGCGGCCTGGACCGTGTCGAACAGGAGGGGCTTGATGTTGGGGGCGTCGGTCGTGCCGTCGCCGTCCGCGTCGGCCCAGTCGTCGATGATGGCGTACTCGAGGTCGGGGTTCGCCGTCGCCGAGGCGATCGTGTCGGCCGACAGCTTGAAGCCCACGGACACGATGAAGGTGCAGCCTTCCGCGACGAGGTTCTCGAGGTTCGGGGCGTAGTCGTTGGCGGAGTTGGACTCGACCTCGATCGCCTCGACGCCGAGTTCGGCCGCGGCGCGGTCCATGCCCTCCTTGGCCGACTGGTTGAACGACTTGTCGTTCCAGCCGCCTTCGTCGGAGATGAGGCAGGGCGTGAAGCCCTCGGTGGCCTCGGGGGCTTCCGTGCCGTCTCCCCCGGCTTCGGGCGCGGCGCCGCAACCGGCGAGGACGAGGGCGATGCCGGCTGCTGCAGCGAGGCCGCCCAGCTTCTTGGTGCGTGAGATGGTCAACTCAGCCTCCACATCCTTAGCCCCGCGTCTCTCGCGGGGACGGTAAAGATTACCCACGCCGACAGCGCCCTCGTACACCCCACGAGACGGTTGACGCCGAAAGGTTATGAAGACGCAACCCGGCGAGGTCAGAGGACGTCGCCGCGGCCGGTCAGTTTCAGGGCGTCGACGACACCCTTGACGCGCTGCGCGTGCTCGGTCGTGGTGACCAGGAGCGCGTCTTCGGTGTCGACGATGACGATGTCCTTCACTCCGATCACGCTGATGACACGGGGCGTCTGGCTCACGACGATTCCGCTCGAGGTGTCCGACAGGATCCGCGCGTTCTCGCCGAGGATCGCGAGGTTGTCTTTGCGCCCGCCCGAGTTGAGCTTGGACAGGCTCGCGAAGTCGCCCACGTCATCCCAGTCGAAATGGCCGGGGATGACGGCGAGCCGCCCCTTGGCGGCGGCGGGCTCGGCGACGGCGTAGTCGATCGCGATCTTCTCGAGGGTCGGCCACACGCGGTCGACGACGGGGCCGCGCGCATCGCGGTCGTCCCACGCCTCGGCGAGTTCGAGAAGTCCCGCGTGCAGGGCCGGGCGGTTCGCCTCGATCTCGGCCAGCAGGACATCGGCGCGCGTGATGAACATGCCCGCGTTCCACAGGTACGAGCGCTCGGCGAAGTACTGCTTGGCCGTCTCGAGATCGGGCTTCTCGACGAAGCTGTCCACGAGTGCAGCCTCGGGCGCGCCGTCGATGATGAGCCCGTCGCCCTTCTTTATATAGCCGAAGCCCACCGACGGCTCGCTGGGCTGGATGCCGATCGTCGCGATGTATCCCTCGCGTGCCGTCGCGACCGCCTGGCGCACCGCCCAGTCGAACAGGTGCGGCACTCGGATGACGTGATCGGCGGCGAACGATCCGATCAGCACATCGGGCTCACGGCGGGCCAGCACGGCGGCGGCCAGCCCGATCGCGGCGGTGGAATCGCGCGGCTCGGATTCGAGGAAGACGTTTCGATCCGGGATGCCGGGAAGGTCGGCCTCGACGGCCGCGCGGTGCGCGCGTCCTGTCACGACCGCGATCCGGTCGGCGCCGGCGATCGGCTCGAGCCGGTCCCACGTCGCCCGCAGCAGCGAGTGCCCCGCGCCGGTGAGGTCGTGCAGGAACTTCGGCGCCTCGGCACGAGACAGCGGCCACAGCCTGCTGCCGATGCCGCCGGCGGGGATCACGGCGTAGAAGTCGGCGATGGGCTCCGTCATGCGCTCCAGGCTATCCGGGTCGCGGGCTAAGGGTGTCCTACGTCGCCACCTCCTCTCGAGCGGCAATAGGATGGTCGGAGCGCCCGCGTGACGCCGGTGATCCGTTCGGCAGCGAAGGATCATCCGGGGCATCGATTCCGCCCCCACTCGAGATCGATCCAGGGAGGACGGCCGTGTCGGCACCAGCCCGCGAGACACCGTCGATATCAGAGACGACTTCTCGCGTCCCACGGGGGACGCTCTACCGAGGCAACGAGGGCATGTGGTCCTGGGTGCTTCACCGCATCACCGGCATCGCACTGTTCTTCTTCCTGCTCGTGCACGTGCTCGACACCGCGCTCATCCGCGTGTCGCCCGACGCGTACGACGCCGTCATCGGCACCTATAAGAACCCGGTCATGGCACTCGGCGAGGTCGCCCTCGTCGGCGCCGTCGCCTATCACGCCTACAACGGCCTGCGCATCATCCTCGTCGACTTCTGGTCGTGGGCGACGCGCCACCAGCGTCAGCTGTGGTGGGGCGTCCTCGGGCTCTGGCTCGTCACGATGCTCGGCTTCACACCGCGACACCTCATGCTCGCGTTCGGAGGGGGGCACTGATGACCACCGCAATCGCCGACCCTCGCGCACCGCGCGCCGCCGTCCGCCGCAAGGGGCCGAACCTCGAGAAGGCCGGCTGGATCTACATGCGCGTCTCGGGCGTGCTGCTCGTCGTCCTGATCTTCGGGCACCTGTTCGTCAACCTCATGCTCGGCGAGGGCATCCACGGGCTCGACTTCGCGTTCATCGCGGGCAAGTTCGCCACGCCGTTCTGGCAGTGGTGGGATGTCCTGATGCTGTGGCTCGCGCTCATCCACGGCGCGAACGGCATGCGCACGATCGTCAACGACTACGTGACCCATCAGACGACCCGTCGCGTGCTCGTGTGGGCGCTGTGGCTGTCGGCGGGATTCCTCATCGTCCTCGGCACGCTCGTCGTGTTCACGTTCGACCCGTGCATCCCCAACCTGAGCGACGGAAGCGTGCTCGCAGAGTTCTGCAGCACCCAGCCCTGAGCCGGCTGCACCCGTTCTCCACGCATCCAGACAGCAGAGGCATCCATCACGTGAGTACCCAGACCACTGACAGCTACGTCAAGGACGGCGTCCACTACCACGAGTTCGACATCGTGATCGTGGGCGCGGGCGGCGCCGGCATGCGCGCCGCCATCGAAGCGGGCCCGGGTGCCCGCACGGCGGTCATCACGAAGCTGTACCCGACGCGTTCGCACACCGGCGCGGCGCAGGGCGGCATGGCCGCGGCGCTCGCGAACGTCGAAGAGGACTCGTGGGAGTGGCACACATTCGACACCGTCAAGGGCGGCGACTACCTCGTCGACCAGGACGCCGCCGAGATCCTCGCGAAAGAGGCCATCGACGCCGTCATCGACCTCGAGAACATGGGCCTGCCGTTCAACCGCACCCCCGAGGGCAAGATCGACCAGCGCCGATTCGGCGGTCACACGGCCGACCACGGTAAGACCCCCGTGCGCCGCGCGTGCTACGCCGCCGACCGCACGGGCCACATGATCCTGCAGACGCTCTTCCAGAACTGCGTCAGGCTCGGCATCAACTTCTTCAACGAGTTCTACGTCCTCGACCTGATCACGGTGAAGGATGCCGCCGGCGCGACGCAGATCGCCGGTGTCGTAGCATACGACCTCGCTACGGGTGAACTGCACGTCTTCCACACGAAGGCGGTCATCTTCGCGACGGGCGGCTTCGGCAAGATCTTCAAGACGACCTCCAACGCCCACACCCTCACGGGCGACGGCGTCGGGATCGTCTGGCGCAAGGGCCTCCCGCTGGAGGACATGGAGTTCTTCCAGTTCCACCCGACGGGCCTGGCCGGTCTCGGCATCCTGCTCACCGAGGGCGCGCGCGGCGAGGGCGCGATCCTGCGCAACGCGTCGGGCGAGCGGTTCATGGAGCGCTACGCCCCGACCATCAAGGACCTGGCCCCCCGCGACATCGTCAGCCGCTGCATGGTGCAAGAGGTCGCCGAAGGCCGCGGGGCAGGACCCGAGAAGGATTACGTGCTGCTGGACTGCACGCACCTGGGCGCCGAGGTCCTCGAGACGAAGCTTCCCGACATCACCGAGTTCGCCCGCACCTACCTCGGCGTCGATCCCGTCGTCGAGCCCGTGCCCGTCATGCCGACGGCGCACTACGCGATGGGCGGCATCCCGACGAACGTCGATGCCGAGGTGCTCAGCGACAACACGACGGTCGTCCCCGGCCTCTATGCCGCGGGCGAGTGCGCGTGCGTCTCGGTGCACGGCTCCAACCGTCTCGGGACGAACTCGCTGCTCGACATCAACGTCTTCGGCAAGCGCGCCGGCCGCAACGCCGTCGAGTACGTCAAGTCCGCTGAATTCGTGCCGATGCCCGAGGACCCGGCGAAGGAGGTCCGCGAGATGATCGAGGGCCTGCGCAACAACCCCGGAACCGAGCGCATCGCGGTGCTCCGCCGCACGCTGCAGGAGGAGATGGACCGCAAGGCCCAGGTCTTCCGCACCGAGGAGTCCCTCACCGAGGTTCTCGGCACGATCGAGGAGCTGCGCGAGCGCTACCGGAACATCCACGTCGACGACAAGGGCAAGCGGTTCAACACCGACCTGCTCGAGGCCGTCGAGCTCGGCTTCCTCCTCGACATCGCCGAGGTCGTCGTCGTGACCGCGCGCAACCGCAAGGAGAGCCGCGGCGGACACATGCGCGACGACTACCCGAAGCGCGACGACGAGAACTACATGCAGCACACGATGTCGTACCTGACGGGCGACCCGCACTCGTCGAACGCCGACGACCACATCACGTTGGATTGGAAGCCGGTCGTGATCACCCGGTACCAGCCGATGGAGAGGAAGTACTGACGTGACCAGCGCCACTGACGTCATCGAACGCACCGATGCCGACGCGCAGGAGATCGCGCAGAACGCGGCCGAGGACACCGGCATCCAGTCGTTCCTGGTGACCTTCATCATCCGCCGCTTCGATCCCGAGGTCGACGAAGAGCCGCGCTGGGTGGATTACGACGTCGAGCTGTACTCGACCGACCGCGTGCTCGACGCCCTGCACAAGATCAAGTGGGAGGTCGACGGTTCGCTGACCTTCCGCCGCTCGTGCGCGCACGGGATCTGCGGGTCCGACGCGATGCGCATCAACGGGCGCAACCGGCTCGCGTGCAAGACCCTCATCAAGGACCTCGACATCTCGCAGCCGATCTATGTCGAGGCGATCAAGGGCCTGCCGCTCGAGAAGGACCTCATCGTCGACATGGAGCCGTTCTTCGCGTCGTACCGCGAAGTGCAGCCGTTCCTCATCCCGGGCACGAAGGCCGAGCCCGGCAAGGAGCGCATCCAGTCGATCGTGGACCGTGAAGTGTTCGACGACACCACCAAGTGCATCCTGTGCGCCGCGTGCACGTCCTCGTGCCCCGTCTTCTGGACCGACGGGCAGTACTTCGGGCCGGCTGCGATCGTCAACGCGCACCGCTTCATCTTCGACTCGCGCGACGACGCGGGCGACGTGCGCCTGGACATCCTCAACGACAAGGAGGGCGTGTGGCGGTGCCGCACGACCTTCAACTGCACCGAGGCGTGCCCTCGCGGCATCGAGGTCACCAAGGCGATCGCCGAGGTCAAGCAGGCCGTCCTGCGCGGCGGTTCCTGAGCAGATCCCGCGTGCGACCGCATCGAGAGCGAACCGTAGCCCGCGCATGCCCTCGCTAAGGTGATGAGGGTGTCTTCGAGTCACCCGCAGCCGTCCGCCGACGACGACGTGCGCGCCGCCGAGGAGTCGCTGCGCGAGCGGTGGGAGGCGACGCAGGAGAATCTGCGCGAGCGCTTCGACACGCCGATCAACAAGGCGACGGCGATCACGAGACGCACGCTCGGCTGGTTCCCCGTGCGGGTGTGGCGGCACTTCCTGCAGCACAACGGCTTCGTCCTCGCGGCGGGCGTGAGCTATCAGGCGCTGTTCGCGATCTTCGCCGCGATCTATGTCGCCTTCGCGATCACCGGACTGTGGCTCGGCGCGAGCGAAGCGGCCATCAACGGCCTCATCGCCGTCATCAACGGCTACATCCCCGGTCTCATCTCGGACACCCCGGACCGGGGCCTGTTCACGACCGCTCAGGTCACCGAGATCGCCAGGACGAGCGCGAGCGTGCTCGGCGTCACCGGACTCATCGCCCTCGGCGCCCTCATCTGGACCGCGATCGGCTTCGTCACGTTCGCCCGCCGCGCCGTGCGCGACATCTTCGGCATCCGCCCCGACAGCCGGAACTACGCGCTGCTGAAGGCCCGCGACCTGGTCGCGGCGGTCATCTTCGGGGTGGCGCTCCTGCTCGGATCCGCGGCGACGTCGATCGGCACCTGGGCGCTCAGCCTCGTCTTCGACCTGTTCGGGGTCGGCACCCACACGATCTGGTACCAGCTCGGCGTGCGGCTCGCCTCGATCGTCGTCTCGTTCGTGCTCTACACCGGCGCGCTCGCCGCACTCGTGAAGTTCCTCACGGGGACGTCGCTGCGCTGGCGGCAGATCTGGCCCGGCGCTCTGCTCGGCGGCGGCGCCGTGACGCTGCTCCAGGTGGGCGCCGGACTGCTGCTGAGCTATACGCCGCGCAACCCGCTGCTGGCGACCTTCGCCATCTTCGTGGGTCTGCTGCTGTGGTTCCGCATCATCGGCGCGATCATCCTCGTCGCGTCGGCCTGGATGGCGGTCTCGGCGAAGGACGAGAACGAGCCGCTGCTGCACCAGACCGAGGCGGAGCGCCTCGTCGAGGAGCACCGCGCCCTCCTCATCGCCGCGCGGGTGCAGCTGCGCTCGGCGCGGGAGGCCCGGACGGGAGCTCCCTGGTACCGCGCCTGGATCGCGGACCGCGCCGTGCGCGAGGCGAAGACGAAGCTCGCGGAACTCGAAGCCTCCCCTCCCCCGGCACCGCGACGGGGCTCGCTGTTCGAGTGACGGGCGTGTCCGCGCCCGCGGATAGGCTGGCGGGCGTGCCTCGCCGAATCCGCATCGCCTCTGTCAACGTCAACGGGATCCGCGCGGCGGCGCGCAAGGGGATGCTCGAATGGCTCGATCGGGCCGATGTCGACATCATGGCGCTGCAAGAGGTCCGGGCGCCCCGCGAAGAGCTCGTGAAGGCCTTGCCCGGCTGGCGCATCGTCAACGACGAAGCGCTCGCGAAGGGTCGCGCCGGCGTCGCCGTGGCATCCCGCACCGACGCGGTCGATGTGCGCCGCGTGCTCGGCGACGACCCCTTGCTCGATTCGGCCGGCCGCTGGATCGAGGTCGACTTCGACGTCGACGGCGAGCGCCTCGCCGTCGTGAGCGCCTATGTGCCGACGGGTGAGGCCGAGACCCCGAAGCAGGATGCCAAGTGGGCGTTCCTCGACGCGATGGAACGCCGGCTGCCCCGTCTCGCCGCCGAGACCCCGCTCGCGCTCATCATGGGCGACCTGAACGTCGGCCACCGCGAGTTCGACATCCGCAACTGGCGCGGCAACGTCAAGAAGTCCGGCTTCCTGCCGCGCGAGCGCGCGTACTTCGACCGCTTCCTGGGCGAGGTCGGTGCCGATGTGACCGGCGTGGACGGGTCGGCGGGCACGGGGCTCGGCTGGGTCGACATCGGCCGGCGCGCCGCCGGCGACGTCGACGGGCCGTACACGTGGTGGTCGAACCGCGGCAAGGCCTTCGACAACGACACCGGCTGGCGCATCGACTACCACCTCGCGACGCCGGGCCTCGCCGAACGCGTCAGCGACTATCACGTCGTGCGCGCCCCCTCCTGGGACACGCGCTGGAGCGACCACGCCCCCGTCGTCGCCGACTACGCGCTGGGGCGCTGACCCGCCAGGCGCATCCAGGTCTCGACGACCGTGTCGGGATTGAGCGACATCGACTCGATCCCCTGGTCGAGCAGCCACTCCGCGAGGTCGGGGTGATCCGACGGCCCCTGCCCGCAGATGCCGATGTACTTGCCGCGGCGCGTGCACGCCTCGATCGCCATCGCGAGCATCTTGCGCACGGCCGGGTCGCGCTCGTCGAACGTGCTCGCGATGAGCGACGAGTCGCGGTCGAGCCCCAGCGTGAGCTGCGTCATGTCGTTGGAGCCGATCGAGAAGCCGTCGAAGACGTCGAGGAACTCATCGGCCAGCAGTGCGTTCGACGGAACTTCGCACATCATGACGACCTCGAGGCCGTTCTGCCCCCGCACGAGACCGTTCTCGGCGAGCAGGTCGACGACCGCCTGCCCTTCGGTGACGGTCCGCACGAACGGGATCATGAGCTTGACGTTCGTCAGCCCCATCTCGTCGCGCACGTAGCGCATCGCCTCGCACTCCATGTCGAAGCACTCCCGGAAGTCCGGCGAGACGTAGCGGGACGCCCCGCGCCACCCGAGCATCGGGTTCTCCTCGTGCGGCTCGAAGCGCTCCCCGCCGATGAGGTTGGCGTACTCGTTCGACTTGAAGTCGCTCATCCGCACGATGACCGGTTCGGGAGCGAACGCCGCCGCGATCATCGCGACGCCCTCGGCGACGCGCTCGACGAAGAAGTCCCTCGGTGAGGGGTAGGCCGCGATGCGGTCGCCGATCTCGGTCTTGAGGTCGGCGGGAAGCGACTCGTACTCGAGCAGCGCGCGCGGGTGGATGCCGATCTGCCGGTTGATGATGAACTCGAGCCGGGCGAGCCCGACGCCCCGGTTCGGGAGCTTCGCGAACGAGAACGCCTGATCGGGCGTGCCCACGTTCATCATGATCTTGACGGGCAGCTCGGGCATCGCGTCGAGGTGGGTCTCCTCCTCATCGAACGCGAGAGCACCCTCGTACACGAAGCCGTCGTCGCCCTCGGCGCACGACACCGTGACGGATGCACCGTCGGCGAGCCGCCGTGTCGCATCGCCCGCGCCGACGACGGCGGGGATCCCCAGCTCGCGCGCGATGATCGCGGCGTGGCACGTGCGTCCGCCCCGGTCCGTCACGATCGCCGAGGCCTTCTTCATGATCGGCTCCCAGTCCGGGTCGGTCATGTCTGCCACGAGCACGTCGCCGGCCTGGAACTGCTCCATGTGCGCGATGTCGCGGAGCACCCGCACGGGGCCGGCGCCGATCTTCTGCCCGATCGCGCGACCGGTCACGATCACGTCCGAGCGCTCGCGCAGCACGAATCGGCGCATGACGTTGCCGTCGGCGCGTGAGACGACCGTCTCAGGCCGCGCCTGCACGATGAACAGCTCACCGGTGATGCCGTCCTTGGCCCACTCGATGTCCATCGGACGGCCGTAGTGCTCTTCGATCGTGAGGGCCTGGCGGCCGAGCTCTTCGACCTCGGCGTCGGTGAGGCACAGGCGCCGGCGGTCGGCTTCGGGCACGTTCTCGAAAGCCGTCGTGCCGCCGACCTCGGTGCCCGAGGTGTAGCGCATCGCAATCGCCTTCTCGCCGACCTGTCGCTTGAGGATCGCGGGGCGCCCGGCCCGCAGGGCGGGCTTGTAGACGTAGAACTCGTCGGGGTTGACGGCCCCCTGCACCACGGCCTCGCCGAGCCCGTAGGCGCCCGTGACGAAGACGGCACGGTCGAAGCCCGACTCGGTGTCGACCGTGAACATCACGCCCGACGCCGCGACGTCGGAGCGGACCATGCGCTGCACCCCGGCCGACAGCGCCACGTCGTGATGGTCGAAGCCGTGGTGCACGCGGTACGCGATCGCGCGGTCGTTGTACAGCGACGCGAACACGTGCGAGATGGCCGTGAGCACGTTGTCGATGCCCCCGATGTTGAGGAAGGTCTCCTGCTGGCCCGCGAACGAGGCATCCGGAAGATCCTCGGCCGTCGCACTGGAGCGCACCGCCCACGTGACGCGGTCGGGCTCGGGGTCGCCCGCGAGCAGCTGGTCGTAGGCGGCACGGATGTCGCGCTCGAGGTCGGCCGGGAACGGCTGCGCCTCGATCCAGCTGCGCACCTCGGATCCGACGCGGGAGAGCCCCGCGACATCGTCGACGTCGACCGCCTCGACGGCGGTGCGGATGCGGTCGGCCAGACCGTCGTGCGCGAGGAAGGCGCGATACGCGTCGGAGGTCGTCGCGAACCCGCCGGGAACCTTGACGCCCGCCTCGGACAGGTGCGACACCATCTCGCCGAGCGAGGCGTTCTTGCCGCCGACCTGCGGCAGGTCGGACATGCCGATGTCTTGGAACCAGAGGATGCTGCTCATTCGATGACCTCTCGGGGTTTGTCAGGCACCACGCAGTCTCATGGTCTGCATGATGACGGCGGACATCTCCTCGACGCTCTTCGTCGCGGAGTTGAGGAAGGGGACGCGATTGCGTCGGTACAGGTCTTCGGCGCGGCGCAGCTCGAGCGTGCACTGCTCGAGGCTCGCGTAGTGCGAGCCGGGACGACGCTCGTGCCGCACCTGGCTGAGCCGCAGCGGCGTCGTCGTGAGCCCGAAGCACCGCTCGGCGTAGGGCGCGACGGTGCGCGGAAGGCCCTCGGTCGGGTAGTCGTCGTCGGTGATCGGGTAGTTCGCGACGAGCAGGCCGTACTGCAGCGCGAGGTACATCGTGGTGGGGGTCTTGCCGCACCGGCTGGGCGCGATGAGGATGACGTCGGCCAGATCGAGCGCCCGCATCGACTGCCCGTCGTCGTGCTCGATCGCGTATTCGACGGCGCGCATGCGCGCGAAGTACCGGTGCATGTCGCCGACCGCGTGGTACTGGCCGAGCTGCTCGGACGCCGTCGTTCCCAGGGCGCGCTCGAGCTCGGTCAGATGCCCCGCGAGCAGGTCGATCATGACGGCCCGGGCCTCGGCGAGCACGGCGCGCAGCGGCGCCTGCTTGACCGTCGTGAACAGCAGCGGCGAGGCGCCGCGTTCGGCCGCGGCGTCGATGTCGGCGGCGACGGCGCGGGCGCCCTCGAGGGTGTCGACGAACGGGATGGTGTGCCGCTCGAACTCGACGCCGGGGAAGTTGGCGAGCAGGGCGCTGCCGACCGTCTCGGCCGTGATGCCCGTCGAGTCCGAGACGAAGTAGACGGCGCGCCGCGCGAGCGGCACGGGGCCGGTCGTCGGCGCGATGGACGCTGCCGGGTCGATGATGTCGGGGTCGATCACGCTGCTCCTCTGCGCGCGGACAGGGCCGACGCGGGCGCCGACGGGCCCAGCGTAGGGGTCGGACCAGCGGATTCGGCGGACTTTCCGGCATCCGCTCCGTCAAGAACCTCGCTTCTTTCCTCACCCTCAAGAACCGCTGCCGCTACCCCGCCACCCCTGGCGTTTGGGGCGGATTCCCACGGCGACGCGCCGAAGGGTGCGGCGTGTCTCCAGGGAAATCCGCCCCAAACCCTTCGAGAGCACGACGAGGGGCGGCGCCAAGGAGGGGGCGGCACCAGGGAGGGGGCGGCACCGGGGGTGCAGGGGGTCGGCACCAGGGAGGGGGCGGCGCCGGGCGTGCAGGGGGTCGGCACCAGGGAGAGGGCGGCACCGGGGAGAGCGGCGCCGGGCGTGCAGGGGGTGCCGCCGGGGGCCGGGGGCGCCGAGTGGGCCGGGGGGCCGAGCGTGCACGGGGGGCACCAGGGAGGGGGCGGCACCAGGGAGGGGGCGGCCCCGGGGAGGGGGCGGCGCCGGGCGCCCGGGGGGCACCGCCGCGGGGCCGGGGCGCGGCATCCGTTCGCCGTAGGATCGAGGGATGAGCAAACCGCGCCTGTATTCCGGCATGCAGCCCTCCGCCGACTCCCTGCAGATCGGCAACTACATCGGGGCCCTCATGCAATGGCGCGACCTGCAGGAGTCGTACGACGCGGTGTTCTCGGTCGTCGACCTGCACGCCCTGACGCAGCCCAACGATCCGGCCGAGCTGCGCGAGAAGACCCGGCGCACGGCCGCCCAGTACATCGCCGCCGGTATCGAGCCGTCCAAGTCGACGCTGTATGTGCAGTCGCAGGTCCCGGCGCACGCCGAGCTGCAGTGGGTGCTGTCGACGATCACGGGGTTCGGCGAGGCCGGGCGCATGACGCAGTTCAAGGACAAGACCTCACGCTACGGCTCGGACGCGACCTCGGTCGGACTCTTCACCTACCCCGTGCTGATGGCCGCCGACATCCTGCTCTACCAGACCGACATCGTGCCCGTCGGCGACGACCAGAAGCAGCACGTCGAGCTCACCCGCGACCTCGCCGAGCGATTCAACGCGCGCTTCGGCGAGACCTTCCGCGTGCCGGTGCCGGTCATCCAGCGCGACACCGCGCGGATTTACGACCTGCAGAACCCGACCGCGAAGATGTCCAAGTCGGCCGAGTCGGATGCCGGTGTCCTGTGGCTGCTGGATGACCCGGCGGCATCCGCGAAGAAGATCATGCGGGCGGTGACTGACTCCGAAGGGTCGGTCCGCTACGACCGCGAGAACAAGCCGGGGGTGTCGAATCTGCTCGTCATCTACGCCGCGCTGACGGGCCGTCAGATCCCGGCGATCGAGGACGAGTACGCCGGCCGCGGCTACGGCGACTTCAAGAAAGGCCTCGCCGAGGTCGTCGTCGGTGAGTTCGGCCCCGTGCGGCAGCGTGCGCTCGACCTGCTCGCCGACCCCGCCGAACTCGACCGCGTGCTCGCCGCCAACGCCGCGAAGGCCGAGACCGTCGCGAACGCGACGCTCGACACCGTGTACGACCGCGTGGGCCTGCTCCGCCGCCGCTGAGCGGGTTCGGGGCTGGGCCGCCGCTGCCTGCCGGGGTCTGACCGTGGGGTGGGCCGTGCACAACTCCTCATAGGAAGTGCCGCGAGGCCCCTGAAGCGGCCGAACCGGATTTCCGTGAGGAGTTGTGCACAGTTGGGCGTCCGCTGAGCGCGCCGCGAAGCGCGGACATGACCTCGTCGGGCCGGTACATGATGTCCTCGGCCAGGAGTCGGAGCGTGACGTAGCCGGCCTGAGCCGCCGCGAAGTCGCGGCGGCGGTCATCGCGCTGCTGCTTCCAGCTCGAGTGGAAGGCTTTGCTGTCGCACTCGACGATGAGCCATCCGTCGACGAGCAGATCGACGCGGTGGATCTCGACCTGCGCGACACACGAGCTGCCGAGCCGGCGCAGCATGAGCCGCACGAGTGTCTCCGGCCCCGACTCCGCCAGGGGGTCAAGGAACGGGCGGATCGCGCGATACCGCGCGGGCAGAAGACTGAGCACGTCGGCGATCTCCGCCTCCTCCACGAGGCCGAGGTGCCACGCGCTGTCGAGCGTCGCGATAGCGGCGGGGATGGGCTGGCACCGGCAGGCCTGTGCGAGCGCCCCGACGACGACCGGGTTGGCGACGACATCGTCGTCGAGCGACCGCCAGTGCCGGACAACCCCTTTCGGCACGGTGCCGAGCCGACTGGATCCCACCGGTACGACGATGTGCAGCGCAGGACGCTCGAGCACGAACACACCCAGATCGGCCAGGAGCGAGATGCAGTCGGGCTTTCCGCCCAGGCGTGCGGCGCGGACGACGTCGGATGCGGCGTGCGACTCGAGGTAGCGCCCCTTGCGGACGCGGATCAGGTCACCGGCGCGCACAGCGCGGTCGATGCCGCGTCGGGTCATGCCCGACGCGCGCAGTTCGGCGTAGGTGTGCTGTTGTGGATCCATGCCGACCACCGTCGTCCGTCCGCGGCGCGCCCGAGGCCCGCACCCGGATTCTCTGGACAACCCGAGCGGCAGCGGGCCTGAGGAGGAAGCGTGCACAACTCCTCTTGAGCGAACGACCAGGCAGTCAAACCGAGCATGCCGACGCCGCCGTGAGGAGTTGTGCACGCGGCCGCGCGCGTAGGAAGAACGTGCACGCGGCCGCGCGCGTAGGAACAGCGCGCACGCGGCCGCGCGCGTCGGAAGAACGTGCACGCGGCCGCACGCGTAGGAAGAACGTGCACGCGACCGCGCGCGTCGGAAGAACGTGCACAACTCCTCCTGAGCGGACGACCAGGCAGTCAAACCGGGCAGACCGGCGCCGCCGTGAGGAGTTGTGCACGCGGCCGCGCGGGTAAGGTAACCGGGTGGAACCCGTCGTCCTTCACACCGCGCGGCTCGAGCTGTCGCTGCCGACGCCCGACGACGTCGACGCCATCTACGAGGCCTGCCAGGACCTGGACACGCAGCGGTACACCACGGTTCCCTCTCCGTACGAGCGCCGCCACGCCGAGGAGTTCGTCCCGCGCGTCGCCGCGGACTGGGCCGGCGGCGCGCACGTCACCTGGGCGATGCGCGAGGGTGCGACGCTCGCCGGCATGATCGGGCTCTACCGCCTCGACGGCAAGGGCAACGGTGAGCTCGGCTACTGGGTGTCGCCAGGGTCGCGCGGCCGGGGGCTCCTCACCGAAGCCGCCCGCGCCGTCATCGACTGGGGATTCGCGCCCGGCGGTGCCGGACTCGTGCGCATCGAATGGAACGCCGCCGTCGGCAACATCGGCTCCGCACGCGCGGCCCGCACGCTCGGCTTCCGCTACGAGGGCCTACGCCGACGCGCGCTGGTCAACTCCCTCGGCCGCGACGACGGGTGGATGGCCGGGCTCCTCGTCGACGACGACCGCGCTCCGCAGCCCTGGCGGATCCTCGACGGTGTCGGCGGTGCGTGACAGGATGTCGGCATGCCCGAGATGCCCGAGGTGCAGGGGCTCGTCGACTTTCTGCGCGACCGCCTGACCGGACGCACGATCACGAAGGCCACCGTCGCGAACATCGCGGCGCTCAAAACGTACGATCCGCCGATCACGGCGCTCGTCACCGGCGAAGTGACGGATGCCGCACGTCACGGCAAGTTCATCGATCTGTCGACGTCGGGCCCGCACCTGGTGTTCCATCTCGCGAAGGCCGGCTGGCTGCGCTGGTACGACGCACTGCCGGGCACCGTCGTCCGCCCGGGCAAGACGCCCATCGCGCTGCGCGTCGGGTTCGACGACGGGTCGGGCTTCGACCTCACCGAGGCGGGCACGAAGAAGTCCCTCGCCGTTTACGTCGTGCGCGACCCGGCCGACGTGCCGGGCATCGCACGGCTCGGCCCCGACCCGCTCGATCCCGGCTTCGATCGCGCGACGTTCGGCGCACTGCTCGAGGGGCGCCGCACGCAGATCAAGGGCCTGCTGCGCGACCAGTCGGTCATCGCCGGAGTCGGCAACGCGTACTCCGACGAGATTCTGCACGCGGCGCGCATGTCGCCGTACGCTCTCGCCTCGAACCTCACACCCGATGACATCGACCGTCTTTTCGGCGCGATGCAGTCAACCCTCGCCGACGCGCTGGCCGAAGCGTCGGGCAAGCCGCCCGCCGACCTGAAAGACGCCAAGCGACGCGGGATGCACGTGCACGGCCGCCGCGGAGAGCGCTGCCCCGTCTGCGGCGACGAGGTGCGCAGCGTCTTCTTCGCCGACAACTCGCTCGAATACTGCGCGACGTGTCAGACCGGCGGCAAGATCCTCGCCGACCGTCGGCTCTCCCGCTTGCTGAAGTAGACGCGACCCGGGTCAATGCTGCGCAGCAGCGTTGAGGCGGGTCGCGTCTAGGTCGAGTAGACCGCCGCAGGCGGTCGTATCGAGACCTCAGCCGCCCCGCGTCTCGATACGCCGCTCCGCGGCTACTCGACGAACGGAACGGCACGGCGCTCGCGTCTCGATACGCCGCTCAGCGATTCCTCGACGACCGGGAACGGCGCGGCGACCACGTCTCGATACGCCGCTGCGCGGCTACTCGACGACCGGAAAGGAACGACGCGGCGACCACGTCTCGATACGCCGCTCCGCGGCTACTCGACGACCGGAAAGGAACGACGCGGCGACCACGTCTCGATACGCCGCTCCGCGGCTACTCGACGACCGGAAGGGAACGGCGCTCGCGTCTCGATACGCCGCTCCGCGGCTACTCGACGACCGGAAGGGAACGGCGCTCGCGTCTCGATACGCCGCTTCGCGGCTACTCGACGACCGGAAAGCCACGACGCTCCCCTCGAGATACGCCGCGTCGCGGCTCCTCCACGGCCGGGAAAGGCGGCGCCTCAGCCCGCGGTCGTGCCCATCAGCACGCGCGCGTCGTCGTCGACCCACTCGAGCGACTTCGTCACGGCCTTCTTCCATTGGCGGTAGCGACGGCGGCGTTCGTCCTCGCCCATGCGCGGCTCGAACCGGGCGTCCTCGCGCCAGTGTGCGCGCAGCTCGTCGCGCGACGACCACACGCCCGTCGCGAGGCCTGCCGCGTAGGCAGCGCCGAGCGCGGTCGTCTCGATGACCTCGGGCCTGACCACCGGCATCCCGAGGATGTCGGCCTGGAACTGCATGAGCATGTCGTTTCGGGTCATGCCGCCGTCCACGCGCAACTCCGTCAGCTGTCGTCCTGCATCGGCCACGACCGCCTCGATCACGTCGCGCGACTGGAATGCCGTCGACTCGAGCGCCGCGCGGGCGATGTGGGCCTTGTCGACGTAGCGCGTGAGACCGACGAGGGCCCCGCGCGCATCGGGCCGCCAGTACGGGGCGAACAACCCCGAGAACGCCGGCACGAAATAGGCACCGCCGTTGTCGTCGACCGTGCTCGCGAGCGTCTCGATCTCTTCGGAGCGGCGGATGATCCCGAGGTTGTCGCGCAGCCACTGCACGAGCGACCCGGTCACGGCGATCGATCCCTCGAGTGCGTAGCGCGCCGGCTCGTCGCCGCACCGGTAGGCGACCGTCGTGATCAGGCCATGGCGCGAACGCACGATGTCGGTGCCCGTGCTGACGAGCAGGAAGTTCCCCGTGCCGTACGTGTTCTTCGACTCGCCCGCGTCGAACGCGGTCTGCCCGAACGTCGCCGCCTGCTGGTCGCCGAGGATCCCCGCAATCGGGATGCCGCGGGCCACACCGGGCAGCCGCACCTCGCCGACGACCTCGGACGACGAGCGGATCTCGGGCATCATCGCCCGCGGAATCCCCCACACGGCGAGCATGTCGTCGGACCAGTCCAGGGTGCGCAGGTCCATGAGCAGCGTGCGGCTCGCGTTCGTGACGTCGGTCACGTGGATCGCACCGCCGTCGCTGCCGCCCGTGAGGTTCCAGATGACCCACGTATCGGGGGTGCCGAAGAGCAGATGCCCCGCTTCCGCTGCTTCGCGCGCTCCCGCGACGTTGTCGAGGATCCACGCGATCTTCGACGCCGAGAAGTAGGTCGCCAGCGGCAGTCCCGTGACATCGGAGAACCGATCGATCCCGCCGTCGGCGGCGAAAGCGTCGACGCGCGGCTGCGTGCGGGTGTCCTGCCAGACGAGCGCGTTGTGCACGGGGCGGCCGGTGCGCCGATCCCACACGATCGCCGTCTCACGCTGGTTCGTGACCCCGACCCCCGCGACGTCGACCGCGGCTTCGGCGAGCGCGGCCGAGACCACCCACTCCGTGTTGATCCAGATCTCCACGGGGTCGTGCTCGACGCGGCCCGCGCGCGGCAGGATCTGCTCGTGCTCACGCTGCGCGGTCGAGACGATGCGGCCCTCATCGTCGAACACGATGGCACGCGTCGAGGTCGTGCCCTGATCGATCGCCAGGATGTGGCGGCTCACGTCGTCCTCCTCGTCACGTGCGTCCGCCCGCGGACGCACGGCTCAGGGTATCGCGGCACGCGATCAGGTCCGCGCGGGGGAAGAAGAGGGATGCCACGTCGGATCGGCCGCGTGCACGCGCGCGAGCGCGCGGTCGATCTCGCCACGCCGGGTCGCGGCATCCCACCCGAGAACAGGGGCGATGGCATCGGCGATCTCGGTCGCTGACGCCTCGGTCACCGCGCCCGTGAAGGCGAGGCTCGTGCGGCGCTGCAGCACGTCGTCGAGGTGCGTGACCTGCTCGCTGCGGACGAGGTGCCGCAGCTCGCCCGTGCTGTAGCCCGCGGCGGTCTCGAGGGGCCGGTCATCGGGGTCGGACACGATCGCCTCGATGACGTCGGCGGCGACCGTGCCGTAACGGTCGAGCAGCACGGCGGCTCGGGCTGTGCCGAGCCCCGATTCGTTGAGCTCGATCCACTGGTGCCGCGCGCGTTCGGTCGTCGGGAAGTTGCGTCCGCCGCCGATCGGCCGCCCCTTCGTCGAGCGCCGGCGAGGGTGCGCGAGCAGTTCGAGCGCGCGGTCGGCGAGGTGCTCCGCCGAGGCGCGGAACGTCGTCCACTTTCCGCCGACGAGGCTGAGGACGCGCGGCCCGGCGTCGCCCGCGAGCGGGGCCGACTCGATGCGGTAGTCGCGCGACACGAAGCCGGGAGCGAGGTCGCCGTGCCCGGGCAGCGGTCGCACCCCCGAGAACCGGTACACAATGGCCGACCGGTCGACGGTGACGCCCGGAAGCACGTGTGCGATGAGGTCGAAGAAGTAGTCGACCTCCTCTTCCGTGCACACGATCGGGTCGGCCATGTCGTGCTCGAGGTCGGTCGTGCCGACGAGCACGCGCCCCTTGAGGGGGTAGATGAGCACGATCCGGCCGTCGCTGTGCTCGAAGAAGAGTTCGCGCCCACCGGTCGCGGCGAGCAGCTCCGGGTCGTCGATCACGATGTGCGAGCCCTTCGTGCCGCCCATGTAGGTCGTCGGGTCGCCCAGCGCGAGGTTGGTGATGTCGGTCCACGGTCCGGACGCGTTCACGATGACGGATGCCGCGAACGCGACCTCGTCGCCGGATTCGACGTCGCGCAACACGACCCGCTCACCGTCGGCGCCGACGGCCGCGGTGTAGTTCGCGGAGCGGGCCCGGTCGCCCCCGGCGTCGCGTCCGTCGCGGAGCAGGTCGAGGGCGAGCCGCTCGGGGTCGTGCAGCGACGCGTCCCAGTAGGTCGCCGTGTAGCGCACGTCGGGATTGAGCTGCGGCAGTTCGGCCAGCGAGCGCTTCCGGCCCCGGAAGGTGTGACGCGGGACGCGTCCGCCGCTGCGCGAGAACGAGTCGTAGATGACGAGTCCGATCTTGATGAGCACGGCTCCGCGCTCGCTCGCCTTGCCGGCGCCGTGCCGCAGGAATCGCAGCGGCGCGCTCAGGATGCCGGAGAACGTCGAGTAGATCGGGATCGTGGTCTGCAGCGGTCGGACGTAGTGCGGCGCAATGCGCAGGAGGGCGTTGCGCTCGGTGACGGCTTCGTGCACGAGCCGGAACTCGCCGTTCTCGAGGTACCGGATGCCGCCGTGGATCATGTGCGACGAGGCCGCGGAGGCGCCGCTGACGAAATCGCCGCGGTCGACGAGGGCGACATCGACCCCCTGCAGCGCGAGGTCTCGGAACGTCGCGATCCCGTTCACGCCGCCGCCGATGATGAGGACGTCGGCGTACGGCCGCTCGGCCAGCTCGTCGAATCCGCGCTGCTGCATGATCCCTCCCGTGCCCTGTGTGGCCTCCATCCTCCCACCGCTGAGCGTTGTTGCATCCGGATTGCACACACGTGCACAATCGGGGGATGGACGATCCCGCCGACTCTCGTACGGCGCAGCGCGCGCTCACCGCCGCGCACCTCTACTACGTGCAGCACCGCACCATGGAGGCCATCGCCACGGAGCTGGCGACCTCGCGCTCCACGGTGTCGCGTCTGCTCTCGCACGCGCGCGCGACGGGCATCGTCGACATCCGCATCCGCTCCCCCTTCGCCGCGCCGAGGCTGCTCGAAGAGCACCTCGCCGAGCGCTACGGCATCGTCGCCCACGTCGTGCCGGTTCCCGATGACGCGAGCGACGTCGAGCGGCTCGAGCGGGTCGCGGTCGCCGGCGCGCACCTGGTCGGCGAGCTCGTCCAGCCCGATATGACGATCGGGGTCGCGTGGGGTGCGACGACGGCGGCGATGAGCCGCCGGCTCGTGCGCAAGGGCGTGCACGGCACGACGTTCGTCCAGCTGAACGGGTCGGGCAACACCCACACGACCGGCCTGCTGTACGCGAGCGAGATCCTCAGCCGGTTCGCGGCGGCCTACGGCGGCAACGCCCAGCAGTTCCCCGTGCCGGCGTTCTTCGACGAAGCCGCGACGAAGCGCGCCATGTGGCGAGAGCGCAGCACCCGCCGCATCCTCGCGATCCAAGCCGCCATGGACCTCATCGTCTTCAGCACCGGGTCAGCCGACTCGCGCGTGCCGAGTCACGTGTACTCGGGCGGCTATCTCGAGCCCGACGATCTGACCGAGCTCGAGACGGAGCGGGTGGCCGGCGACGTCGCCACGGTGTTCTTCCGTGCCGACGGCTCGAGCGACCGCATCGCGCTCAACGACCGGGCGACGGGGCCGCCCCTCGACGTGCTGCGGCGCATCAAGCGGCGCCTGTGCGTCGCGTCGGGCGAGTCCAAGCTCGCCAGCATCCGTGGTGCGCTCGCCGCGCACCTCGTGACGGACCTCGTGATCGACGAGGCGACGGCACGGGCGCTCGCGGGCTGATGGAGGCACCGGGAATGGATGGGTGCCCGTGGCGTTGACTACACTCGTGAGCATCGACGTGCTCCGGGGTCGGTGAGAATCCGAACCGGCGGTGACAGTCCGCGAGTCGTGGCTCGCATCCGTGAGGATGCCGCGCCACGGCCGATCCGGTGGAAATCCGGAACCGACGGTGATGCGGGGAAACCCGCTAGTCCGGATGGGAGGCAGCACGTGAGGTGAACCGGTATCCGGTACGCCTCGCCTACCCGTCTATCTGGGACCCGTCGATCAGAAACCCTGACGAGCGGTGGGACGGATGACGGCGAACGACGCGGAGCGCGCGGCCATGAGGCGGGCCCTCGAGCTCGCGCTGCGCGGCCCCCGCGGGATCAACCCGCAGGTGGGGGCCGTGATCCTGTCGCCGGTGGGCGATGTGCTCTCGGAGGGATTCCACGACGGGGCCGGTACGCGTCACGCCGAAGTCGACGCGCTCGCCGCGCTCGCTCCCGGTGCCGCGAGCGGTGCGACCGCCGTCGTGACCCTCGAGCCGTGCAATCACACCGGACGCACCGGACCGTGCGCGCAGGCCCTCATCGACGCCGGTGTCTCACGCGTCGTCTACGCCGTCGCCGATCCGGGCGAGATGTCCGGGGGCGGCGCCGAACGGCTGCGCGCGGCGGGCGTCGACGTCGGCGCGGGGCTGCTCGCCGACGAGGCGACGCGGCTGCTCGAGTCGTGGCTGACGACGCAGCGTCTCGGCCGCCCGCACGTGACGGTGAAGTGGGCGCAGAGCCTCGACGGCCGCGCGGCGGCCGACGACGGCACGAGCCAGTGGATCACGGGCCCGGACGCACGCGCCGACGTGCACGCGCGCCGGTCCCACGCCGACGCGATCGTCGTCGGAACCGGCACGGCCCTCGCCGACGACCCCGCACTCACCGCCCGGCGGCGTGACGGTTCCCTCTACGAACACCAGCCGCGTCCCGTCGTGCTCGGCACGCGCGCCATCCCGGCGCAGGCGGCCGTGCACCGGCATCCGCTCCCGGTCCTGCAGCGCGACGGCCGCGACCTCGGCGACGTGCTCGCCGAACTGCGCGAACTCGGCGTGCACCGTGTCTTCGTCGAGGGCGGCCCCACACTCGCGAGCGCCTTCGTGCGGGCGGGCCTGGCCGACGAGATCCTCGCCTACATCGCGCCGGTGCTGCTGGGCGGCGGGCGACTCGCGCTCGGCGACATCGGCGTTGCGACGATCGCCGACGCGCGACGACTCACGGTCCACTCGGTCGAGACCCTCGGCGACGATCTGCTCGTCGTCGCGGCCCTCCGGCAGGTTCCGGGGCCCACCCCGACAGGAAAGCACGAAGAAGGAGACAGCTGATGTTCACGGGAATCGTCGAAGAGATCGGCGAGGTCACGGCGGTCACGCCCTCGGGAGACGGCGTGCGCCTCACGGTCCGCGGTCCCCAGAGCGTGTCGGATGCCGAGCACGGCGACTCGATCGCGGTGAGCGGCGTATGCCTCACGGTCATCGACCAGGGTGAGGACTGGTTCACGGCGGACGTCATGAAGCAGACGCTCGACATGTCCACGCTCGACGGCGTCGCCCCGGGCAGGACCGTCAACCTCGAGCGCGCGACCGCCGCGGGCGGCCGACTGGGCGGCCACATCGTGCAGGGTCACATCGACGGCACGGGCGACGTGCTCGAGGTGCGGCCGGGCGAGCAGTGGCGCGTCGTGCGGATCGGGCTGCCTGCCCATCTCGCTGCGCTCGTCGTCGACAAGGGGTCGATCGCGGTCGACGGCATCTCGCTCACGGTGAGCGGGGCGTCCGACCCTTCGGCAGGCTCAGGGACCGGTGCGGGCTCAGGGACCGGTGCGGGCTCAGGGACCGGTGCGGGCTCAGGGACCGGGCACTGGTTCGAGGTGTCGCTCATTCCCGAGACGCTCGCGGCGACGACGCTCGGCGAGCGCGTCGCGGGCGACCGCGTCAACCTCGAGACCGACATCCTGGCCCGCCACGTGCAGCGCCTACTCGCTTTCGCCGCTCCGACTCCCGGCGCCGCTCCGACGGAAGGAGGCTCGCTGTGAGCCTGTCCACGATCCCCGACGCCCTCGCCGCTCTCGCGAAGGGCCGCCCCGTCATCGTCGCCGACGATGAGAATCGCGAGAACGAGGGCGACATCGTACTGTCGGCCGAACTGGCCACCCCCGAATGGCTCGCCTGGACGGTGCGCTGGTCGAGCGGGTTCATCTGCGCGCCGATGCCCACCGAGTGGGCCGACCGGCTCGACCTGCCGCCCATGGTCGCCGTGAACGAGGACTCGCGCTCCACGGCCTACACCGTGAGCGTCGACGCCGCCGATCGCGTATCCACCGGGATCAGCGCCACCGACCGCGCGCACACCCTCAATGTGCTCGCCGATCCGGAGTCTCAGCCCTCGAGCGTCATCCGGCCGGGGCACATCCTGCCGCTGCGCGCCGTGGACGGCGGAGTCCGCGAGCGCGCGGGACACACCGAAGCGGCCGTCGAGCTCATGCGGCTCGCCGGTCTGCAGCCGGTCGGAGCGATCGGCGAGGTCGTCGCCGAAGACGGCAGCATGATGCGCCTTCCGGAGCTCATCGAGCTCGGCGCGCGCGACGACGTGCCGGTCGTCACGATCGAGCAGCTCATCGACTATCTGAACGAGCACGAACCGCTCGATCCCGAGGCGCCGGTCGTCCACCGCCGCCGGGTCAGCCTGCGTGCCGAGTCGCACGTGCCGACCTCGCACGGCGACCTGCGCTTCCTCGCATACAAGGACCGGACGACCGGCACCGACCACATCGCGGTCGTCTCGGGCGACCTGACCGAAGCCGCACCGCTCGTGCGCGTGCACTCCGAATGCCTGACCGGTGAGGCGTTCGGCTCGCTCAAGTGCGAATGCGGCCCCCAGCTGTCGGCCGCTCTCGGCATGATCGCGAAGGACGGCGGCGTCGTCGTCTACATGCGCGGGCATGAGGGTCGCGGCATCGGCCTCATCAACAAGCTGCGCGCCTACAGCCTGCAGGAGGGCGGCATGGACACCGTCGACGCCAATCTGGCCCTGGGTCTGCCCGCCGATGCGCGCGACTACGCCGCGGCCGCCGGCATCCTGGCCGACCTGGGGGTCGACAAGGTCCGCCTGCTGACGAACAACATCGACAAGACCGCGCAGCTGCGCGCGCTCGGCCTCGACGTCGTCGAGCAGGTGCCGCTCATCGTCGGCGTCGGACCGAACAACCACCAGTACCTCGAGACGAAACGAGACCGCATGGGTCACATCATCGACGACACCGAACTGCGAGAGGCGCTCGCCGACCTGCACGACGGGTCCGACCGATGAGCCGCGAGGGCGCCCCGCAGACGAGCGAGCCGATCGACGCGCGCGGGCTCGAGGTCGTCGTCGTCGCGGGAACGTGGCATGAGGTCATCAGCGAGGGACTCATCGCCGGTGCGCAGCGTCTGCTCGAGGCATCCGGTGCGACGTGGCGACTCGTGCGGGTGCCGGGCTCGTTCGAACTGCCCGTCACGGCGAAGGCCGCTCTGGACGCCGGCGCCGACGCCGTCGTCGCGCTCGGTGTGATCATCCGCGGGGGCACGCCCCACTTCGAGTACGTCTCGGCTGCGGCGACCGACGGGCTGACGCGCGTCGCGCTGGACACGGGAAAGCCCGTCGGGTTCGGGCTGCTGACCCTCGACGACGAGCAGCAGGGCCTGGATCGCGCGGGGCTCGAGGGCTCGCGAGAGGACAAGGGCCACGAAGCGGCCGACGCGGCCCTGCGCACGGCGCTCGTGCTGCGCGCACTTCGACAGACTCAGTGACCGGAAGCGGCACGGCGACCGACAGCCACGCAGTGACCGGAAGCGGCTCGGCGACCGCCACGAAGTGAGGCCGTCCTTGCTGGCGCGACACGCCCGGGAGCCCTAGCGTGTCGGCATGGAGACCCTCCGCCTCATCGTCTTGTTCCTGCACATCACCGGCTTCGCCCTGATCTTCGGAGGGTGGGCCGTCGAAGCGTTCTCGCGACGTTTCCAGATCAACCGGGTCATGAACATCGGTCTGATCCTGGCCGCCCTCGCGGGCCTCGCCCTCGCCGCCCCGTGGGGCCTCTCGTACGACCTGAACTACACGAAGATCGGCATCAAGCTGGTCGTGCTCCTCGTCGTCGGAGCGCTCATGGGCATCGGTGGCGCCCGGGCGCGCAAGGGCAAGGGCTCGGTTGCGCCCGGCCTGTTCTGGGCGATCGGCATCCTCACTCTCGCGAACGCCGCCATCGCCGTCATCTGGCGCTGACACACCGGACGATTTCGGATGCCGCGGGCTCGAGCC